>CAZPDD010000001.1:0-30084 GCA_964585235.1 Microcaldota archaeon
CGCTGATGCAACTCAAGTAAAAATAGATATTGATGAGAATAAAAGGACGATTACGTTCAAAGACAACGGCCAAGGGATGGATAAGGATGGGATCGAAGCCTACTTGTTTCTGGGTTATAGCCAAAAGAACGAAAAAGATCGTACCAGCGGAAGATTGAAACGGAGACAGATTGGAAAATTCGGAATTGGAAAGCTAAGCATGTACGTCCTGTGCGATGAATGCAGTATCGTAACGATTCGAGACAAAAAAAAGCGCACGGTATATCTCGATTTCAAAGAAATACTTAAAAACAAGAGATTGGAAGACTATAAAATTAAAGTAACAGAAGAAAAAACAAAAGAACAACCTGGCACGACCGTTTATCTAACTGGACTCAGAAATGAGTTAAAATTCGATATGACTTACATACGCAGGCGCATCATAAAAACAATGCCCCTGCAACCAAATTTCATAGTATATCTAAACAACTCTAAACTGACTCCCGAAGACATCGTTACCGGCCAAACTTTTAATATTAAGACCGCCTCCTCGATTTTTGGAGAAGCACAGGGTAAAATCACCTACTCTCATCGCCCACTTGGAGATGACGCGGGCGTTTTCATAAGAGTAAACGGACGAGTAGTAAACGCGGACGAACCCAAGATATTCGACTTATTAAATTCAATAAAGCAAGCTGGTTCGTTCGTATCAAGACTATATGTAATTGTAGACGCGAATGGACTGGACGATATAATACTAGCCCATCGCGGAGGGTTTAGACAAGAGTCTGACAAGTTCAAAGAATTCAGAAAATGGGTGCTTCAAGAAATAAGGAAAGTAACTGAGAATATACTCGAAGGAAAGAATGAAGAGGCAGATAAATACGCTGCGGATGAACTTAACGATGTTGTACGTGACCAATTGCCAAAAATGCTTGAAGGCGCCGAACTGCCTGAAGATTGGAACGCAAAAAGTTCGAAACGCCCCGACTCAGCAGTCATTGAAGGTCAAATAAAACAAATTCGCCGCAGACAAAGCGAGAAAATCGAAGAAGAACTGAAAAAGGTAGATCCAGAAGTACGAGACCTATTCAGACAAGTATCGACAAATATTGAGAAAAATGCCACCAATAAAGTAAAAATCGGTCAGAAAGAATTTGCATTCAAACTGGAGGCTATGGGGAAAGAGGGGCCCGAATGCAGAGTAGATACCCACGAACACGTCATATACGTGAATAACGAGCACCCTCAATACAAAGCTGCGTTCAAAGAAAACTCCTTGAAATGTCACTTCAGGCGAGTTATTACGCTCGAAATAGCAATCGACCTAGCAGGCGGTTCCCTTTCTGAATTCATCAACCAACACTCAAATATGATGTTGCAAGAAATTGAAGTAGAAGAATACGGCGCGGGTTTAGGGCCAAACACAATCGGAGTATACAATTATCTTCAAGAAAATGCAAGATCTCCGGTAAAGGCGATTTCTCAAGCCCTCGCTCTCTCGAACGGAAGTGTGGTAATGATACTACGTAAACTCGAACAAGATGGAATGATAATTACTGAACAAAAAGAAGGCGAACGTAGGCCCAAGAACTACTACTCCGCCATATCTAAGTAAAAAACCAAATTCAGCGGGTTAGAGGTATAATCCAAATCGAGGTATTTCAAATTTTCAATACCCCCATCTCATTTTCCCTGAACGTCCTTAGTTCATACTTCCCCGAACAACCCGTTTTCGCCTTCCGCCGCTATCTCATTTTTTTTGAAAATGGGGGTCGGGTGGGATGAGGGCAAGCCCAAACACTACCCTCGATGGCAAAGGAAGCGAAAATGCCACTTTCCTGCCAAAAACGAGTGCGAAAAAACGAGACGAGCAGTTTGAGGCGCCGCGAAGTGGTACGAAAAAATGAAATCAGCGCCTGCTTCTTGTTTCTAAAGTTAACAATTTTTTATAAAGCCTAGGATGATCTCTGCGCACTCCCAAAGAAAAGGCTGCGACAGTGTGATTCGCAGTATTCAAATCTGATCGCTTCACCACACCATCAACACGCGTTACGAGATGGCCTATATTATACCAATTTTCTGAATGCTCCCCAATCTTTTCAACGGTAAAACTAAACTTTTCGATCGGGTGCGTTACTTCCCACTCCCCCCCGCTCTAGCTTTTTCGCCTCATAGGCGCCAAGCCTATACACCCTATTTCCGATTACTTTGTTAATTTCGGACAATTGCATCAAACCACCTAACGCTAAATATCATTTCAGAGCAATAAATGCCTTCCCCCCGAATCGGTTCATACTCGCATGAACTCAACCCGCGCAGGTGGCAAGCCGGCAAGGCACCGTGTTGGTGCGGCGTTTAAAAGTGGTTTAGGAATAATTAGCATAAGGTGTTTGGAAATGGAAGTGAGCGCGGACTTGCTTGAGGGCCTCGTGCCGACCGAGAAAGTGAGCAAGGCGGAAATGGCCAGGCTTAGGAAGCTCAAGGCGCAAATGGACGCTGGCGACGAAGTGCCTTACTCAAAAGACTTGTTTTAACTCCCCCTAAGGGATGATTGGAATGAAAATCCATTACGACCGGAAAGCCGATGCAATCAGCATAAAGTTCCAGGAAGGCAAGTACGACGTCAGCGAGGAAGTGGCCGACGGCATAATCGCGGACGTGACTAAAGACGGCAAGATAATCTCAATAGAAATACTGGATGCCTCGAAAAGAATGCCGAAAGAAATCGCCAGCAACGTTTTAGTCGTACAAACAGCCTGATTTTAAGTTCATACTTAAATGAACTCAGCGCCTTCTTGCAGTTGGTTCGATGGCATCGCGAACTGAGAGTGCGGCGCTTGCGAGCAAATAGAGGTAAGCGGCCGAGAGCAGGAGGACGACGACGAGCTTGGCGAAGAAAAGCACTTCCCCGGCAAAGCCTGGCGCACGCATTGCCGCCGTTGCATTCAAAAACCAGTTGGCGGGGAGCGCGAGGAAGACCACAAGCGACTTGCTCCAAGGCTGCAGGAATGCGAAGTAAGCGGATGCGATTGCGACTACGACGGTGAATGCAAAAAGCACGTAAGTGAGAGAGAGTTTTTCGCGAGTTGCCTGCAGAAACGAAGCCATGACGGAATAAGCAATGCAGGCGCGGAATAAAAACCCTTGCGAACCTACCGGCCGTTAAGCACTTTCACGCCGCCCGCCTTCAACGCATCGCGAAAGGACTTCATTTCAATGGCAGTGCCATCCTCTGCACGCTCGGGAAGCGAATAGAAGATGCGGCGCGAGACCGCGTCGAAAGAAACGCGCGGCGAAGCGCCATTGAGCTTGTGCGAATTCATTTCGAAAGCAAGCTTCTGAAGGGACTCCAGCTGAGTGTCGCTGACGTCACGCGCCTCGAGCCTCACGTCTACTTGGCCGAATTCCTCGTGAATGACGGTGGAGTCGAGCGAAGAGCCTAGGACGTGGGCTAAGCGCTTGACGTCGTCAACGTAATGCCTCATGAACTGAACCTTGGTAAGAATAATTGCGCATTCCCGCTTAATAAAACTACCGAAAAAACGCGTTTTTATGCCCTCATTGAATCTCCCGCCTTTCGTTCATATTCGTATGAACTGAACGGGAGTTTGAGGCGACTTCGCTTTCTCGATGGCGACCTCGTCCGCGGCCTTTTTTGGCAGCCTTTTCTTTCAGCTTTGACCAAAAGTGCCTTGCACGCTTTTCCTTCTTGTGCACGAGATAGTCGAGCGCCTCGCTTAGTGAAACGCGGTGGCGAAGCCTGGATTGCAGTTTTCCGGCCGTTTCAGCCAGTTTTACGTAAGTTGAATGCGAGACGCGAACCATCTGGTGCGAAGCAACCGTGAGAACACCGCATTAGTAATTGTATACTTTGAATAAATAGTTTACTATTAAAAAGCCAGCATTTGGCCGCCGGGCGCGCGGAAAAAGGACTTTGGGAAAAGGCGGGAAAGAAATTGAGGAAACGAAAAAACGATTCCCAGAAGAAAAAACGGCTTTGGAATGCTCCAATTCGCCAAAAACCTGCCTAATTTAAGGCGGGAGGATGCCGGATGGCTGCGGAAAGCGAAATGAAGTAAAAATTTATATACTAGGAATGTGAAATTCGTAGGAAGAGCTTTTTTTTGACTGAAAAAAGGGCAAAAACAGTCAAGAAAAGGGCATTCTAGTGAGATGGGGAATATGGCAGAGTGGACTGACGCCAAGGAAATGGCCGGAGTATTGCGCGTGGGCGCGTTCTTCCTCGCGCTACTTTACCTCGTAGTGACGCTTATGCAAGGAAGCCGCCTGCTGTAGCGCAGACGACTCTAAGCCTGATTTTTGGAGAGAAATTCCGTTTTACGTGCTGAATTGGCTCTAAAACAGCTCGTAAAGCATTTTCGTGCCTTGGTTTGAGATGAAACCTGCCTAGTTGGATCGTGAAACTGCAAAAAACGAGCTTTTTGGCAGCCTTTGACAAGAGGGGGGGCCGTACCTGGATTTTTTAAAAAACGCTGCGAACTGGGAAGAAGCTTTGCGAGCCGTTGCAAAAAGTTGCTTGTAAAAAAATTGCCTTAGGCTTTTTGGCGCGTTTTAGGTCGATGGAACAGCTTTTGAAAACCGCGTTTTTCCTGCAAACTGCTTCAAAAAGCCGGTTTTGGCCAAATAAGCTCGTGCAACGCTGGGTTTGGCCGAAAACCTATATAGTTGATGCAGGGAAAAGAATTTCGTGATCAAAAACGCGATTTTCGACTGGTCGGGCACGCTACAGGAGGACATGCGGCCGGTTTACGCGGCAACAATCCGCACTGTGCAGAGGCTTGGGGCGAATAAACTGGATTTTGAGGAATGGCGGCGCGAATTTGAGCTGCCGTACATGGAATTTTACAGGAAAATCGGCTGCACGGCTAGCAAGAAAAGCGTTGACGCGTTTTTTAGGGAAGAATTCGAGAAGGAGCCGAAGGTGGGGGTTTTCAAGGAGGCATTGCCTGCGCTTGAAAAATTGCGTGCCGGCGGCGTGAGAATGGCGATTTTAAGCGCGCACCAGCAGGACTGGGTGGAAAACGAGGTGGAGAGAGGCGGAATGAAAAAGTTTTTTACTGAAATACGCGCCAGTGTGCACGACAAGAGGCTGCAAATCCGCCAAATGATAGCCCAGCATGCTTGCAGGCCGGAGGAAACTGCCTATGTGGGCGATATGGTGCACGACGTGGAGACTGCGCGTGCAGCTGGCGTGAAGGCAATTGCCGTCAGCTGGGGCTACACGCCACGCGAGTTTCTTGTTGCAGCGAAGCCTGATTGCCTCGTTGACGAGTGGAAGGGGCTTGAAAAGGCGTTTTTAGAGTGAACGGCGTTTCCGCAAGCCTTATTTTCGTTGAAAACCATGTTAGTTAGCATGGCAGACGCACACGGGGGGCACGAAAGCGCGCCTGAAATCCCGCCAAAGTTCCTCCCGCGCAAATTATGGCCCGAAGGCCACTACGAAGTGGCGAACATGGCTGGCGGGCACCACTACTTGTGCAGCTATCACATCAACAAAACACCCATTAGCTGGGGCACCATCATACAGAAAGTGAAAAAATAGTTTTCAAGAGGAGCGCGTTGCAAAAATGAGGGTCGCAATTTGCGCGAGCATGGTGTTCAGCGAGCAGATGCTGGCGGTGAAGGCGCAGTTGGAGGAAATGGGGCACGAGGCGATTGTTTCTTCTTTCGTAGATGCCTATGTCGGGAAAACAGTGGCTGAGAAGGAAAAAATAACGGTATTTCATAAGAACGAGAGGGACGCAATCCGCGAGTTTTGGGAGGAGATAAAGGCAAGCGACGCGATTCTCGTGCTGAACTACGACCGCAGGGGAATTGAAAATTACGTCGGCGGCAATACGCTGATGGAAATAGGTTTTGCACACGTGCTCAAGAAGAAAATCTTTTTGCTAAACCCCATTCCCGAAATTTCTTTCTACAAGAGCGAGATTGAGGCGTGCAAACCAGTTGTACTTGACGGCGATTTGCGAAAAATAGCTTGAAGAATTGTGCAAGCGCCTCAAACGGCCCGCTTTGGCCTGCGATTGGTCAAAAAGCTGCCGTCATTGGCTTTCTGACTCGCCTTCCTCGCGCGATTTCACGCCGTAAGTGTGGTGGGAGCGATACTCTTCCTTCAAAAACGCCATTATTTGCCTAGAGCCTTCATCGCCGGCGATAATTGAAAATAAAGGACCGGCC
Source organism: Microcaldota archaeon (assembly GCA_964585235.1). Classification (GTDB taxonomy): domain Archaea; phylum Micrarchaeota; class Micrarchaeia; order Norongarragalinales; family UBA97; genus JAGVFW01. Next base: position 6,181 of record CAZPDD010000001.1, read on the forward strand.
ATACCCTCGAAGTGATTAAAACCCGCATAAGTCAGAGCCTGATTGCTCCTGCCATCTTGAAAATATTGGCGCAGAAACATTGTTGCAAAAAGTTTCAGCTGATTTCGCTGACTTTCCGCAATTGAAGGATGGTCTGAGTCGATTTTTTCCGCAACTTCATTCAGTCGCGCCTCGTGCTGCTCGCGCCATGTTGAAAACCTCTTTATAAGCAGCTCTGCCAAAGAAAAAACCCCCGCCATCATTAGGGAGGGAAAGAAATAAGAAAAAACCGATGGGCCGCTTGTAAAACAAAATGGTAGTGCCTAACTTTTAACGTGCAGCAAAGGGCGACTCCATCTCGCGGCGCTTGCGGTTGTAGGTTATAGCGAAGCGGTGGGCCTCGTCGCGAGCGCGCATCAAAAGCCTCAGGCCAGCGTGAGACTTTCCTATCTTAAGCGGCTTGAGCAAGTCGGGCAAGTAGATTTCCTCTTCCTTCTTGGCAAGTGAGGCGATGGGAAGCTCGAGCGAAAGCTCGCTTAATGCCTCCATTGCCGCGTGAAGCTGCCCAATACCGCCGTCGATGAGCACGAAGTCCGGCAGCGGCTCGCCTTTCTCAAGCGCGCCGCGGTAGCGGCGGAAGACGATTTCCTTCATTGAGGCAAAATCATCCTGGCCCGTGACGGTGCGCACGCGAAAGCGGCGGTAAAAACTTTTTTCGGGCTTTCCGTCAAGCAGGCGCACGCAACTGCCCACCACCTGCTTGCCTGCGAGGTTGCTCACGTCAAAACAATCGAGGCGCGAAGGCGGTTTAATCAAGCCAAGTGCCTTTTGAAGCGCAATTGCCTCTTGGCTAGAGCCTGCGACGCCAATTGCAAGCGCCGCGTTCTTCTCGGCGAGCTTGACTAGCTCGAGCTTGTCGCCCTTTTGGGGAACTAAAAAGCGGCCTCCGCTTAGCTTGAGAAGCTGGCTTAACGCAGATGCGACAGACGCGCTCTCAATTGACGCAAACGCCTTCTCGGGAAGCGGCTGTGAATCGTAGTAGCGTAGGATGAACTCGGCCTCCGGGGATTCGCCAATTGCATCAAGCACGTACTGCTCGCGGCCGAGAATCAGGCCAGCGCGGCTTTTCAACACGCAAACGCGGAGCTTGCCGCCGTCCTTGACAAAGCCGAAGAAATCCTCGTTGCCGGCATTCTGGCTTTCCATCAACTGGCGCTGCTTGATGCGGCCAATTGCCTCAAGCCGGTTGCGAAGCTCAAGCGCCCGCTCGAAGTTTTCTTCCTGCGAAGCCTGCTGCATTTGCTGTGACAAGCTTTCCTCCACTTTTTGCGTCTTGCCGGAGAGGACGGCAACGGCGGAATCCACGTTCGCCGCGTAGTCTTCCTTGGAGATTTTGCCGATGCAGGGTGCGGTGCAAAAGCCAAGCTGGTATTGAAGGCAAGCTTGCTTAGGTAGTGGATTGCAGATGCGGATGCCGAAAAGCCGCGAAGTCTCGCGAAGCGCAATTGAGCGGCCTTGGCCGCTGACGTACGGCCCGAGGAGCTTCTCTCCCTTCAAGACGTCTTTCTTTCGCGTTGTAAGAAGGCGAGGGAACTCCTCGTTAGTCACTTTCACGTAAGCGTATTGCACCGAGTCTTTGAGGAGGATGTTGAAGGTCGGCCGATGCTGCTTGATGAGCGTGTTTTCAAGAACAAGCGCTTCCGTCTCGTTGCGGCAGGCGATAAGCTCAAGCGAAGCGGCAGTGCGCATCAACTCGGCAGACTTGCCCTCTAGGCTGTTCGAGCGGTAGTTAGAAAGGCGGTTTGCAAGGCTCGCGGCCTTGCCGACATAAACTATCTTGCCGCTAGCGTCCTTGAACAAGTAGACGCCGGGTTCGGATGGAGCGCGCCAGTCAATCATTTGCTTCACCACCCGCCATAAAGGTATACCATAGTGCAAGTCGAGAAAAAAGGCTTTGCGTTGGCATAAGCTTAATAAGATATTCTTACTAGTAAGATGGGTGATTTAATTGGAGGCGCAGATTACGACAATGTCGACCAAGGGACAGGTAGTCATTCCGGAGGAAGTGCGCGAGGACTTGGACCTGCACGAAGGCGCCAAGTTCGCGGTCTACAGCCGCAAAGAGGCAGATACCATTCTCCTAAAGCGCCTCGACCTGCCAAAGCCCGCAGAGGCATTCCGCCAAATGGCTGAATGGACCAGAAAGCACGTGAAGGAAAAGGGCCTTGACGCAACTCCGGAAAAGATTGTGGAGTTGCAGCACAAACACAGGAAACACAAGTGAAAACTGTATGCGGATCGCCTTCGACACCAACGTCCTTGTCTCAGCCCTAGCCTCCAAGGACGCGAAACGAAGCTCCTACCGGCTGGTCGAACTGGCATCCGAAGGCAAGGTCACCGGATACACGTCAATAGCATTGATGGAAGAATTCAAGGAAATAATGCCGCGCGACTTCCAAACACCGCCTGAACGCGTCGAGCAAATGGTGGACGTTTTGCTAAGTTTCCTCAAGCTCGTCGAGCCGACCGCAGCAATCCATGCGGTAAAAGACGATCCCGATGATGACCGCATCTTGGAATGCGCAGTGGCAGCCAATGCGCTTTACGTCGCCTCGTGGGACCCGCACCTCACAAACCTCGCAGAATACGAAGGAATCAAGATAATGAATCCCGGCAAGCTTCTTCACGAACTAAAGGAAGCGCACGGAATTGAGTGACAACGTTACAGTTTCCCAGCATTTAATTCAAGCCTCTTCAACCGCTTTTCTTTGGTCGAATTGTTTTTTATAAGTGAGGTTGCGGTTTCTCAGTCGACAAATCAAGCCTTGCAAACCCCTCGCTCGGATTTCGAAAGCCTTTTATTTGCCCCCCCCAAGTTAGTGCGTGAAACGCGAGACTAAAAGCGTTATAAGCAAAGTAATAACCGCGGGTTTATTGGGCGCTAATCTATTCGCTGTGGGAAGGTATACTGGACTGAAAAGAGGACTTAATCTGGCTGAGAGAGCCACCAAAACGGCAGAACAGGCCTCAGCCGCCGCTAAAATGTATTTCAATGAAAGTGAATTGATTGCGGCAGCCCATCGCGTTTACACCGCTGCTGGAGGAGTTGAACGAGCTAACTTTCCGGCTTATCCGGAACTTCAACAAAGGCACGGGGCACAAAGAATACAACTGCCCAGCATTAACTCTTTCGACCTATTTACCCATTTTTACCTTTCTACGAAAGCAAATGAAAAACCGACTAAATTAGCCCCCATTCAGCTGCTGGTTACGCCGAAAACAAGTACTGAAAATCGCTTCAGCCACAAAGATTATTCGACAAGAGTACAACGCCGCTTGGACCAATTGGCTGAGACGCTCAGAAAAGGAGGCACCCCTGTTTCGGGCTTGGATTATCACCTCAGGAAAATCCGTAATCAAGACTTTGGATTGCACGCTCACCCGCTCCTTTCAAAACATGCGACTGACATCTCTACCAGGGCAAACGCCCAGGGATTCAGAATTTTAGAAATCTCGCCTCGCGCGACTCCCGCGCGGAGAAAGTGAATAACGACACTTGCTTGAAATTCACCACGCTCAGCAGCATGCATTCGACACAAAATAGTTACCGGCTCGCGCTATTTTCCATCACTTCCTCGCGTTGACGAACCACGCCGAAAAGGCACCCACTCTTGTGAATCGAACACCCTTTTACGTCTTTGACGGGCCAAGCCATTCCTTCAGGTACTTGCCCGTCTCGCTTTTCGCGTTTTGTGCTATTGATTCGGGCGTGCCGGTTGCGATGAGGCGGCCGCCTGCCGCGCCGCCAGCGGGGCCGAGGTCTAAAATCCAGTCTGCGCTCTTGATTACGTCTAGGTTGTGCTCGATGACGATGACGGAATTGCCGCGCTCGACTAAGCGTGAGAGAACTCCGAGGAGCTTGCTGACGTCGTCAAAGTGAAGGCCGGTTGTCGGCTCGTCGAGAATGTAGAGAGTCTTGCCCGAGTCGCGCTTGGTGAGCTCGGAAGCGAGCTTGATGCGCTGCGCCTCGCCTCCAGAAAGGGTTGTCGAAGGCTGGCCGAGCTTGATGTAGCCAAGGCCCACGTCGTTAATCGTCTCGAGCTTGCGTCTGACCTGCGGAATGTTCGTGAAGAATTCGAGGGCTTGCGAGACGCTCATTTCCAAGATGTCGGCAATGTTTTTTCCCTTGAAGCGGATGGCAAGCGTGCCCGGCTCGTAGCGCTTGCCCTTGCACTCCTCGCAAAGCACGTAGACGTCGGGCAAGAAGTGCATCTCAATCTTGAGAAGGCCGTCGCCCTCGCATTTCTCGCACCTGCCGCCGGAGACGTTGAAGGAAAAGCGGCCGGGGGCAAAGCCGCGCAAGCGCGCCTCTGGAGTGGCGGCGAAAAGCTCGCGGATTGGGGAAAACACGCCGATGTAAGTGGCGGGGTTGCTGCGGGGAGTGCGGCCGATGGGAGATTGGTCAACCACCACAACGTGGTCAACTTGGTCAACTCCCTCTATTGTGCCGTGTGCAAGCGGGCTTTCGCGCGAGTTGTACTTTATTTGGAAAAGCGATTTTTGAAGCGTGTCCACCACGAGCGTGCTCTTGCCGCTTCCGGAAACTCCCGTGACGGCCGTGAGGCTGCGAAGCGGGAATTTCGCGTCAAAGCCCTTGAGGTTGTTGCCACGGCAGTTGCGAAGCGTGATGAATTGCGCCGGGTGGCGGCGCTTGGTCGGGACGGGAATTGATTTGTCTCCACGCAAGTAGGCGGCAGTGATGGAGTCTTTTGACTTGAGAAATTCCTTTGGGGAGCCGGTTGCGACTATGCGACCGCCCTGCTCGCCTGCGCCCGGCCCCAAATCAACAAGAAAGTCGGCCGCGAGCATGGTGTCCTTGTCGTGCTCAACTACGATGAGCGTGTTGCCGAGGTCACGAAGCTTCTTGAGGGTTGCAAGAAGTTTGTCGTTATCCTTTTGGTGAAGGCCAATTGACGGCTCGTCAAGAACGTAAAGCACTCCCGTAAGCCCAGAGCCTATTTGCGTTGCAAGGCGGATTCTTTGGGCTTCGCCGCCGGAAAGCGACGCGGCTTGTCGCGAAAGCGTGATGTAGCCCAAGCCCACGTCGCAGAGGAAAGAGAGCCGCGCGTGAAGTTCGCGCAGCACGAGCTTGCAGATTTCCGCCTGCGTGGTAGAAAGCTTGAGCTTGCCAAGCATTTCGCGGATGGTTGAAGCATCGTGAGAGCAAAGCTCGGCAATGCTTGCGCCGTCGACAGTGACTGCGAGCGCCTCTTTCTTGAGGCGCAACCCAAGGCAAGCGGGACATTGGCCGGTGCGCTGGAAGCGGCGCAAGTCCTCGCGACGGCTTTCCGACTCGGTTTCAAGGAGCATGCGCTCGAGGGAAGGCATGACGCCCTCAAAGCCGCCCTCGTGAGTGAATGTAGCGCTGCCGTCGCGGCTCACGTGACGGAACTTGATGTTTTTTTCAGAACCGAAAAGAATCGCGTCAAGCTGGGGCTTGGAAAGCTCCTCGATTGGCTTGTCAATGGAAAAGCCCAGGGCTTTGCCGAGGCTCTCGAGGGATTGGATGCGGTAGGCCTTGAACATGCCGCCCCACGGGACAATCGCACCGTCGGCAATGGATTTCGTGCGGTCGGGAATGACGAGGCTTACGTCGAACTCGCTTTTTTCCCCAAGCCCGTGGCATTCAGGACACGCGCCGAAAGGGGAGTTGAAGGAAAAAAGCCGCGGCTGAAGCTCCTCAAAGCTCGCGCCGCACTGGGGGCAGCTGTTTTTTTGGTTGAAAAGCTCCTGCTTGCCGGCAGCATTGGCGACAACCGCGAGGCCTTCTGCAATTGAGCAGGCGCTTTCAAGAGCTTCCGCAATGCGCGCACCGTGCTCTTGCGTGCATTCAAGCTTGTCAACTGAGACCCAAATGTCGTGCTTTTCGTAACGGCCGAGTACTGGAGTGCGCTGCGACTCGTCCATCAAAAATTCATGGCCGTCAACGCGGAAGGTGATGAAGCCCTTTGCGTAGTACTCGGCGAAAAGCGCTTCGTAAGTGCCTTTTTTGCCACGCACAACAGGCGCGTAGATGGAAATCTTCTCGCCCTCGAAGCGGGAGAGCACGTTTTGCGACATTGCGGCAACGCTAGAGGCGGCAATTACCGTGCCGCAGTTTACGCAGTGTGGCACGCCGATGCGGGCGTAAAGCAGGCGCATGTAGTCGTAAATCTCCGTCACCGTGCCGACGGTTGAGCGCGGGTTGTGGCCCGCCCCCTTTTGGTCAATTGAAATGGCGGGGGAAAGGCCTTCGATGGAATCCACGTCGGGCTTGTCCATCACGCCAAGAAACTGGCGCGCGTAGGCAGACAAACTTTCCACATAGCGGCGCTGGCCTTCGGCGTAAATCGTGTCAAACGCAAGCGTGCTCTTGCCGCTTCCCGAGAGGCCCGTGAAGACCGTAAGCGTATTCTTGGGAATAGCCAAGTTGACGTTCTTGAGGTTGTGCTCGCGGGCGCCCGTCACGACGATGTTTTCCAAAACCATTTTTTCACCAACTATTTTTCAAGCACCAGGCGGCTGCGGCGAAGAGTCTCGCGGAGCTCGATTGCGCGCTCGAAGTCAAGCGCCTCCGCCGCAGCGCGCATTTGCGACTCTAGCTCTACTATCTGCGAGTGCGAAAACTTCTTGGCAAGCGCCTTGCCTGCGATTGGCTCGTCCTCCTCTCTTAGGGCAGAGACTTTCTTGACGATGCTTGCGGGAGTGATGCCGTGCTTTTCGTTGTAGACTTTTTGGTAAGCTCGGCGGCGGTTGGTCTCAGAAATCGCGCGCGCCATCGAGGCGGTCTCGCGCTCGGCGTAGAGGATGGCGCGGCTTTGCGCATTGCGCGCGGCGCGGCCGATTGTCTGGATGAGCGAAGTTTCGTTGCGTAAGAAGCCTTCCTTGTCGGCGTCGAGAACTGCAACTAGGCCGACTTCAGGCAAGTCAAGGCCCTCGCGCAAGAGGTTTATTCCGACCAAGACGTCGAATTCGCCAAGGCGCAGGCGGCGGATGATGTCAGAGCGTTCAAGAGTCTCTATTTCCGAGTGGAGATAGCGGGCTTTCACGCCGTTTTTCAGCAGGTATTCCGTCAAGTCCTCGGCCTGCCTCTTGGTGAGGGTGGTGACGAGAGTGCGGAACTTGCTTTTTGTAGTTGCGGCGATTTGCAAACGCAAGTCCTCCACGCTTCCCTGCGTGGGCTTGACGATTACTTCAGGGTCGATGATGCCGGTGGGGCGCACTAGCTGCTCGACAACTGCCTTGGAGATTTGGCGTTCGTAGTCGCCGGGAGTGGCGGAGACGAAAATCGCGGGCCGCCGGCCAAGGTAACCCTCGAACTCCGCGTACTTGAGGGGCCGGTTGTCAAACGCGCTTGGCAGGCGGAAGCCGTAGTCAACGAGGTTTTTCTTGCGCGAAAAATCGCCGTTGTACATTCCGTGGAGTTGGGGGATGGTGACGTGGCTCTCGTCAACAACTATTAGAGAGTCGTTTGAAAAGAAGTCCATCAGGCAATAGGGCTTTTCGCCGGGCTTGCGGCCGTCGAAATACCGAGAGTAGTTCTCAACGCCCTTGCAAAACCCGGTGTTTTCAATCATTTCCGCGTCGTAATTCACCCGCGTCTTGAGCCTGTGGGCGGCAAACTCGTCTTTCAGTTCCGGCAGGCGGGAAGCGAGTTCCTGCCGGATGCTTTTCACAACTCCCTTCACTCTCTCCTGCGGGACGACGAAGTGCTTTGCCGGGAAAATGCGCGTGGAAGGAAGCTTGCCAAGCGGCTTGGTGGTGTCAAGCGAGAAGACTGTGATGGAAGAGAGCTTGTCGTCCTCGAGAATTAGGCGGTAGAATATTTTCTTGTAGGAAGGGTAGACGTCAATCGTATCCCCCCGGGAGCGGAAATCGCCAGGGCCGGGGGCCGCGTCGTTGCGCTCGTACTGGATGGAAGTGAGGAAGGCAAGCAAGTCGCTTCTCCTCCAGCCGTCCCCAACTTTCAGCTTGAGGGCCATTTCCTCGTAGTCGCGGGGGCTGCCGAGGCCGTAGATGCAGGAAACGCTTGCGACAACTATTGTCGGCTCGCCTGAAAGAAGAGAGGCAGTTGCGGAAAAGCGCATTTGCTCGATTTTCTCGTTCACCATCGCAGTTTTTTCAATGTACGTGTCGGTAGTGGGCATGTAACTCTCAGGCTGGTAGTAGTCGTAGTAGGAGACGAAGTACTCGACGTTGTTGTGGGGGAAGAATTCCTTGAACTCGGAATAGAGCTGGGTTGCAAGAGTCTTGTTGTGGCTGATGATTAGGGCATTTTTTCCAGTCTTTGCAATCACTTGGGCAACACTGTAGGTTTTGCCGGAACCCGTAACGCCGAGGAGAGTCTGCTTTCCTCCGGCTAAAACGCCTTTGGATAACTTGTCGATTGCCTGCGGCTGGTCGCCAGTTGGGCTGAAGGCTGAGTTTAGCGAAAACGGCATTTAAGAAGACCCGTATTAGTAGGCGGGAGAAAAGATAACAAGGCTATGCCCTGGCAGGCGGCTAGGGGGGAAAGCGGAAAAAAAGACGCTCTCCCGGCTTTGCATAGGCTGAAATACGTTTCATTCCCCTTAGCCTAAACAGAGGCCGCGGGCATTCACTTGCTCGCGGCCAAAACTACGTTATGTAGTGCCTAAAAGTGAAAGGGTAAATGGAAAACGCGTTTGACTTGCTTCACCCCAAAATTGCCGCGCTAGCGAAAGCCCGTTTTGCAACGCCCACTGAAATCCAGGAAAAGGCAATTCCGCTTGTGCTTGCAGGCGAGGACGTGCTCGCCATTGCGCCAACCGGATGGGGAAAGATGGAAGCCGCCTTCCTGCCTGCAATGAGCGGGCTTCTTGAAAACGTCGAGGCGGGAAACCGCGGGGGAATACAGTTTTTGTACATCACGCCTTTGCGCGCGCTCAACCGCGACATGCTCGAGCGCATGCAGTACTGGGCGCACCTCCTTGGCCTTTCCATCGCAGTCCGCCACGGGGACACTAAGCAAAGCGAGAGGCTAAAACAACGCGAAAACCCCCCGCAAGTGCTTGTAACGACGCCAGAGAGCGTCAACACGCTGCTTATTTCGCCGAAAATAAGGGATGCGTTGAGAAACGTCAAGTTCGTGGTTGTTGACGAGGTTCACGAGTTGATTGACAGCAAAAGGGGCGTCCAACTGGGCCTTGCGCTCGAGAGATTGCGCGAGAGAGTGCGGGAAAGAGAAAAAAACGGGGAAAACAACTTCCAGACAATCGGATTAAGCGCAACGGTTGGCGATGAGGCAAAGGCAGCGCAATTCATTTCGCCAAAGGCGCGGACGGTGCGCGTTGACTTGCAGAGGAAAATACGCCTGGAAGTCGATTACCCGAGCAAGCCGGCGAAGGAATTGGCGCAAACGTGGAAGCTTGACGCCGCAACCGCAGCGCGCATCGAAAAACTCGCCTCGCTCATTGAGGAAAGCAAGAGCGTGCTTGTTTTTGTCAACACACGCAGCATGGCCGAGGCTCTCTCGGCGCTTTTATTCCAAGTCGAGGAACTGAGAGGGAAGGTGGGGGTTCACCACGGGTCGCTCTCGCGCGAGACGCGGATTGCAACCGAACAGGAGTTCAAGCGAAAGGCAACCGAAGGCGAGGAAAAAAAGCTGAAGGCGATAGTATGCACAAGCAGCCTCGAGCTTGGAATAGACGTGGGGGAAATCAACCTCGTGGTACAGTACCACTCGCCGCGCCAAGTCACGCGCCTGTTGCAGCGGGTTGGTAGAAGCGGGCACCGCAAGAACCTCGTGCCGCGGGGGGTCGTGCTCGCAGTTGCGGGAATGGATTGCGTCGAGGCGGCAGTTCTTGCAAAGCGGGCCATTGAACCCAAACTAGAGCGCACGCGCCTGCCGAAAAACAGCCTCGACGCACTTGGCCACCAAATTGCCGGAATAACGCTTGACAAGTGCGTTGGGGAAAACGACAAGCTGAGCACAGAGTATGTTTATGGCGTGTTCAAGCGCGCTTCGCATTATGAAACGCTCTCGATGCAGGACTTCCTGCTCGTCTGCAGGCAGCTGTCGGGGCAGAGACTGCTTGCCCTGAGCAACGACTTTGCTTTTGTCGCGCCTTCGCGGGCAACCAAACTCTACTATTACGAAAACCTGAGCACCATCCCCGACTTGCGGCGGTATTTCGTCAAGGACGCTGGCAGCCGCAGGAACGTCGCAACTCTCGACGAGGATTTCGTCGCCGAGTACCTGCAAGTCGGCCAGGTGTTCATCACGCGCGGCATTCCCTGGAAGGTGTTGAGCGTGGCGGACGACGAAGTTGTCGTAGAACCCGGACAGGATTACGAAGCGGCTGTTCCGGACTGGGTGGGCGAGGAAATTCCCGTAGACTATGAAGTGACGCAAGAAGTTGCGGAGTTGTTGAACAAAACCGGCCGCGGCAACTTGGGCAAGTGGGAGCTCGGCCGCGACTATGCCTGCTCGCAGCAAGCAGCAGCAGAGATAATTGCCTTTGCAGGGGAACAGGAGAAAAGCTTCCTCCCTTCACGCCAGAAGCTTTTCGTCGAGGAAAGCGGCAAGACTCTCGCGCTGCACTCCTTTGCCGGCAACGAGGCAAACGAGGCGATCGCCCGCTGCCTCGCCTTCCTGTTGAGCGCGCAACTGGGGGAAAGCGTGCGGACTCGCGCAAGCGCCTACAGCATTGCCTTCGAGTTTTCCCGCGAGTACGGCGCCAAGAAGTTCGAGAAACTCGTGCGCGAGCTTGACGGGGCAGGGCTTGAGAAAGTCCTGCTAAGCGCGCTGCCGTCAACACAGCTTTTCCGCAATAAATTCGTCGACGTTGCAAAGCGCCTTGGCTTCATCAGGCGTGATGCGGACCTCAAACGCATCGGCATCCGGAGGCTCGTGGAGGAAAGCGCAGGCACGCCCGTGTGGAAGGAGGCGATGAACGAAGTCTTGAATGACAAGATGGATGTGGAGCGCGCCAAGCAAGTGGTCGCATGGCCGGTTGAAGTGGTGAGCAGGCCGGAACTCTCGGCAATTTCCCGCGAATTCCTCGAGTTCCACGGCTTTCGCGAATTGCTTTCGCCTCCCGAACCCACCAAGCAGGTGCTTGAGGCGTTCCAAAACAACTTGCTTGGCCAGCGCACGCGCTTGGCGTGCAACTACTGCAAAAACACGTTCAGCGTCTTTTTGCGCGAGGCGCCGGAGCAGGTAAAGTGCCCGCACTGCTCAAGCACGCAGGCGACGCTTGAAGAGTACAAGAAAGTCATGGACAAGGCCGGAAAGGGCGAGGAACTCAAAGCCGACGAGCGCAAGAAACTGGCGGAGGCCCGGCGGGTCGAGTCGCTAATTGCGTCTTACGGAAAAAAGGCGCTCGTGGCGCTTGCGACTTACGGAGTTGGGCCGGAAAACGCCGTGCGGGTCCTCTCACGCCTGCGCGACTCGGAAGAGGAGTTTTACCGCGACTTGCTTGAGACGCAAAAGCAGTTCATCGCAACCCGCAAGTTCTGGCGGGCTTAGGGAAAACTAGGGCTGTCCCGCGTGCCTAACTTTGCTTACCTTGCCGCCGGGCAGTTCTTTGAAATACCTGCCTATGAGGTCGTTAAGAACGCCTTGAGTGAAGTTGCTCCCGTTATGGGGCCAGATGAATTCGCTTTTGTCATGGGACGCCTTGCCTGCCTTTACTACGTATCTTCCATTCCAAACCAAGGCCGTTTTTGCGTTTGCATCGCCCGGCTTGTTTTCCGGCCGCAGACCCATTTGGTCAATTACTTGGAGGGTATTGATTCTCGACATGCTTTTTCCATCCTTGAATTGGGAAGCCATATGCGCCGGGAGGTGGTTTATGCTATCTGCAAAATGAAGCTCGAAATGATGGGCCTTACGGCGGTTGTTCTTGGAGCCAACTTCAGGCAAATGGTAGGCGTAAAGACCCATGTAACGGATTGGAGGCCGGGGCGCGGTTGGCGCTGCAAGTTTTCCCATGGCAGAGATTTGCGGATTGATTGTTTAAATGCGTTTCGGCTCTTTGCTTGCGCCTAAACCCTGAGGAACGCGCGGATTTTCTGGAAAAACGATTTTTCTCCAGTCGTTTTCGCCGGGCTTGCCTCCAAGAATTCGTATTCTTTCTCGCTTGGCGGCTCGCGTTCCTCAAGCGTTAGTTCCCTGACGCCAAGCACGCGCGGTTTTTCCATTTTTTCACAACACTATAGTCGGTTTTTCAAGCCTGCGGGCCAGCGGCTGTCCGGCAGACGGCGCGAGGCCTTGCTTTTCCAAGAAATATTTCGCCGCCTCCTTGTTAAGCGGGTCCTTCGGGTTGGGGTTTTCAAGCAATTGCTTGAGGCCGGCGGCGAGGGAAACGAGCGACAGGCCTTCGCTCCACGCGTTGAGCAATTGGATGCACACGCGGCCGTCCTGTGGTCGGATGTTGGGGTGGAAAATTGGCGAAAGCCAAGTGACTTCCAGGCCCCCCGGGTAGGGATAGTCGCGAAGCAGGCGGATGCGCACGCGGTGGGAATTTACTGGCACCTCGCGGCCGCCTTGCAGCACGATTCCCCTTGCGGAAAGCTCTAGGACGTATTCAGTCTTGTCGGCACCGGCCTTGAAGACCGCGCCGCTTGCGGACAATTCGGCAAACTCGTTATCCAGGCGGCGGCGCCAGATGGCTTCGGGAAGGCGGGGCATGAGGAAAGGATAGGGGGCACAAAGAGATTTAATTGGGCACGGGGAATATGACTACGCCATGAAAACCATTCAACCGCACAAAATTAGCCATGAAAGCATTCAAGCCGCCCGTCAAATGGCTGAAGCGCACTTGAGGAAACTCGATTACTCAGTCATCGCAAGCGACAATAGCCTATTCGCCGCCAAAGGCGTGCCTGAAAACGGTTCGAGCTGGCCCGAAATACGTAAAATGACCAACGAATTCATGGGACCGCGCATAGACGTTTTGTTCGATGCTAAGGTCATAAGCGTAAAAAGCAACGGCTTTCCACACGACGAAGTGCACAAGCACGCGGGCGACTTGATAGACGTAATTCGCGGGGCAACAATCCCCCTTGACGCAATCAGATTGGAAAGTATAAAGAAAACCCCCGCGATGGAAAAAGCAGCGCAGAAGGCCGTGGGAAAGGCGCTTTCCGTAGTTGGATTCGACCCGGCGAAGCTCAGAAATCTCCCCCCACGTCAACGCAGGGAATTGCGTGCAGAATACCGCGCGCTCCACATGAATTACTCTGCAGCCTATTCGAACGCCAAGCCCGATGACGTCGCCAAAGCAGCCGCAGTGGCCCTGATGGAAAAATACGGGTTTTTCAGCCACTTCAAGCACAGCCGGCATACCTTCGTCACGCAGTCGATCCTGCAGGGAACTATTCCAATTCACGCACTGGGAGTAGAGCCTGAAGAGCTCATGCTCGGCAACCACAAAGCCTTCGAGTCATTGCTTAACGGCACTGCCGACGCAGTTGACAAAGCCCGTTGGCAAATTGCAGTTCGGAATACGCTTGAAGAAAAAGGCGTTGATGTTGGAGAATGGGAAACCGAGCATTTCCGGCTGCTCACTGAAAAAAACTTGGCTGAATTGGCAGCAAGAAAGAAATCTAACACTAAAGGAAAACTTTACCCACAGTTGCCGAAAAGGAAACCCATGAAAATAGAACGCGGCGTAGCATTGCTTGACGAACTTGCCGAACACAGGTTCAAATTGTGGCCCGGATTCCTAAAAGCAATTTCAGAATGTAAAAACCCCGCTTGGCTTTCGCCCGAATAATCCCCCTTCGAGCTGGCATGAAAATCGATTCTGTAGCGGCGCAAAGGCGCCTCGAGACGGCGGGTATTGATTGGAAGGAACTTGGGTCAGTCAAGTTTGTGCTTGTTGACTGCATCGTATAACAAACGCTTGAAATCCTCGTGCGCTTGCGAACGGCCGTTCGGATGCATCAGTCTCACCAAAGGAATTTTACGGTTCACTGCCAACCCTGTGACTTTTTCGAGAAAATCATTGTCGCCTACAATGCCCTTGGCAATTCTTTCCACCGTTTCAGGAGTAAAGCGCTTGCCTCCCGGATTATGGCCCGAGTTTACCAACGCAGCAATCGCCTTTTCAGCCGCCCCCGAACGCAAGACCGCAGCAATTAATGGCCTAATCTCCTCGGGGGAAACCCTTCCGGTCAAATGCTTCAATCCTGCGCGGGGACTCCGCCATTCCCTTTCTTCACCCTTCCCCAATTCGCCGGAAACCGTACGGTAAGCTCTGGCGGCTTTAACATAAGAAAACGCCGGTTCAAGCGGATTTTTCACTAACTTTGCCTCCAATTAGCCGCCCGTCGGGTCGGGCATCAACAGGAGCTCGGCGCCTTCCGCAACCCCCGCCTCCTTCAGCGTCGCATCGGGGTTGAGAATCTTGTTGTCGGCAGTTGCCAGCACGAACCTGTCTTTCAGCTGAAGGTTCTCGCTCAGGACCTCAAGCACGCTGCCTACCGTGAACTTTTCCTCAACGGCAATGACGATTTCCTTGCCGCTGGTCGAGTGGGTTACTGTAATTTTGTATTCGACCATTTCGCAAAACACCGGAACAAAGCTATTTAATTGCCGCAACGGCTTTAATAGCTTTCGCGAAGGAAAAGGGGCACTGGAAGGAATTGCAGCCCATGGATAAGCCCAAGATAGTGGAAATAAAGCGGCCTCAAACGAGCGCGAGCCAAAAAGCGCCAGGCGCCGGCGCGCCCCAAGCCAGCGGGCCTGCGGAAGAGGAAAGCGAAGTGCCTGCGCAAAGTTCGCAACCCGTTGAGCAAACGCAACAGCCGCAAGCGCCCGAAGAGGCGGGGCAAACCCCTTCCCGTGAACAGCCTGAAACTTCAATCGCACGCGGCGTGCAACAGCCTTCCGAAGAGCTCAGCGAGCTTGAGAAAAGCGTGCTTGCCGAAATGCGCAAGCGCGGCGAAATCAGCGCGGACGAGGAGCGGCTCATTATTGCAGAAATCCGCGAGGAAGAGAAAAAACAGGCGGAAGAAGGAAGCAGGCAAACATTGCTGCAGGCGGAAAAGAAAGAACCCAGTGAGGATGAAAAACGAGTGACTGGCGGGGTTGAAGTGGCAAACGAACAGCCGGGCCCTCGCGTTGTCGAGGAACGCGATTATTCGCTAGTCATCAACGCCACTCAAACATCCCCGCCGCAAGTCAAGAACCTCATCAAACAAGAGCGGATGGGCACCGTGGTTGTGAGCGAACAAAGCACGCTTGAAAAGGAAGCGCGGGAGCAGGCAAGCCGCGACGCGATGGCAATCAGGACCGGGCCGGGCACGCCTTTGACCATTGACGAGAGGCAGCACGCCGCAAGCTTGGCTGAAAAAATCTGGCGCCAGAAGCAGGCGGAAAAAAGCTGGTTTTACCGACTAAAGAAAATGCTGGGGCTTGCAGGAAGGGACGAGACAGCAACGGAAACAGGCGGATTCGGAAGAAGCGGACAAGGCGGGTTCACTTGACTTACGAGGCATACCTAGAACAAAACGCGCTGCTTGCCGCGCAGGAACACTTCGCCAAGGCCGCGGCAAGGGGCCTTGAGTCAATGGGCTTGCTTGCAGGCAGCGCCGCAAAGTGGCGTGGCCAAACGTATGCGATTGCCGACGAATTCATCACCGCCGGCAATTCCGCAACCAGCGTGAGCGTCAAGTTCGAGCAAGAGTCCTTCCCACAGCTTGCTGCCAAGGTGAACGAGGCGAGGAAAAAAGGAAAAGTGATTGTTTCCTGGTGCCATTCGCACCCCAACTACGGCTGCTTTCTTTCCTCAACCGACGTCGCCACGCAGCGAAAGTACTTCGGGGAGGAATTCAACTTCGCGCTGGTCATCGACCCCGTGAGGAACGAGAAACAGGCATTCAAGCTCAGTGAAGAAAATGAAAGCGGATACAGGACCGCAAGCTACGCAATCATCAGAAGAAAGTGAGGGCCAAGAAATGCCGAAAGAACAACCCGAAGGCCAGCCGGCACAAACGGGAGTAATGCCGCAAGGAACTGGCGAAGCTAGCCAAGCCAATGAGACAGAGCGGACGCAACAACCGCCCCGGCAAGTTCAAATCCAGGGATTGACCCCGCGCAAGCGCGGCCGGCCGAGGAAAAACGCGCAGGCAAACCAGATGCCAGCCCAGCCTGCGGCAAGCGAACAGGCGGCAAAAGCAACCACTACGGCAATTCGCATTTCAACCCCGGCGCAAGGCCGGCTGCTCCAGCCAATCATACGCGCTGCGCCGTCAAGAACGCCAATGCCCGAGGCAATTGCCCCTCCGGAAAAAAACCTTGCGGCAACAGGCGCAATCAAGCAATTTCAGGCTGCAAAAACAACTCCTGCAAAGCCGAGGAAAAAATCCGGAAAGCTCTCGCGGTTCGACAAAGACGCGGTCAAGCTAATACAGCACGGAACGCAAAGCGTGCAGCGCATTTCCTCAATCCTCGGGGTCGACGCGGGCGAGGCGCAAAAGCGCTTCCTCGAAATGGAGAAGCGGGGGCTCTTGGCCTTCGACGTGCAAGCCCCTGACCGCATCACGCTCACCATCCGGGGGTACAACGACCTGAAACTCTCCCCCCGCATGGAAAGCCAGGTGGAAAAAACAATTGCAAAGAATGCGGAAGAAAAGCAAGTGCAGCTGGAAAAACTTCCCCCGCGAAACGAAATCGAGGTTTTGGGGGAAAAGCCAGTTGAACCCCCTCACGAGAAAATCGACTTGGCCGAGCTTTTGCGCCGCGGCGCGCCCAAAGACGCCGGCGTTTTCGTAAAGCGCGCTGAACGGCGCCAGGGCGCGGAGGAGAAAGTCGTAATCGAACGCAAGAGCATAGACGCCCAGACTACGGAACTGCTGAAAAAAACCATGCAGGCGTACGAGGGCGAGAAATGCGAGCTGTGCCGCGGGGACTTCCGCCTCGCGCTTTCCGACGGCCACCCCAAGTACGGACACTGCTTCTGCGGCGCCGCTTTCCACCACGATTGTTACGACACGCTTTCCGACGAAAACGGCTCGTGCCCCCGCTGCGGCCGCTCTCTTGAAATCATCCTCGATAGGCAAAGCCAGGAGGCCGTCAACGCGATAAAAAAACTCTTCGAGTGAATTGCAATGGCTCAAAAAAAGACGGAAGAGAAGCTAAGTACGCCGGACTTCCTTGTCGAACTCCAAAAACAGTTGGCCGAAAACCGCAGGTCAGATGCGCAACGCATTGAAGAAATGGTCCGAAGGAAAAAAGAAACTCAAGAAACTGCTGCAAGAGAAATTTCTGAAAAAATCAACCGTGCACGGGGCACGAAACGCGCTTGGAAACGCTGAAGACGCTCGACTCGTTTTTCAATCCGTTGTAGAAAAAGTATTTGCCCACCAAGTCGCTTGCCGGCAGCGCGAAGCCGGTTTTTTCCTTGCGCCGGGAAATCGGCACCTGCGTCAAATGATTTACTCCGCCACTTTCTGCTTCTTCCCTGCCCCCGGGCCCGTGAGGGCTTGTTGCGTGAGCTAACTTCACAAACTCGTTTGCCTGCACGCTTGCGATAAGGCTGGTGGTTGTTGGAAGGGCGGGCATTTTCGGGTCGATGAACTCAAGCTCGTCGCCAGTGCAGCTGTAGCGCTTCCAAAGGATGGCGTAGTCGCGCTTGCTGAGGCCGCACTCAAGACACGCGCTTGGCGAGCGCACCACCTGCGCCTTTCCGTTAAAGCCCGTTGTCCCGCCGTCAATGACAACCGCCTTGCCGTAGCACTGGGCGTTCACGTGAAGGCGCGAGCCGAGGTTGTCAAGGCACGTGAAGGCATAGTCGAACTGCTCGAAAAAACTTTCCTTCAACTGCTCAGCGCGCTTTACAACCGCCTTGACGGCCGCGTCGGGGTTGATGCGCGTTGACTCGCGGCTGATTGCACGCGCCTTTTTCTCGCGGTTAAGCGCGTCGGCGTGCGTGAAGAAAACGCAGCGGTTGAGGTTAGCCGGCACGACTTCGTCAAAATCAACCACCGTGAGCTTGCGCACGCCGAGCTGCAGCAAAAGCTTGCACACTTCGTTTCCCAAAGCGCCCGCCCCGACAACAAGGCAGTTCGCCTGCTCCACCGCCCCCTGGCGCCAGCCGGAAACGCGCTTTTGCCTGTCCCACTGGTCCGCGTCGATCATGTCCATTGCAAAAACCTTTTCAGCTAAGGGCATTAATCGCTTTCACTGCTTTTAATTCCCGACACCCGCCCCCATGCATTAAAAGCCCATTGCGCCGAATTAGATAATGGAAATCGACGCAAGGCGAATCGTGGAAAAAAGCTTTAAGGAAGTTTCAAGGGGCGAAGCACGAGATTTCTTGACAACAAGGGGCGGCTTTATCGAGGCAAGTGAAAAGATTGTCGATGCAATCGCCATGGCGCACAAAAATTTCCTGGCCGAGTTCATCGCACGCTCTAAGCTTGATGAACGGAAGAAAAAGGAGTTAACCCGGACTTTCGACGACTATGCGGATGCGGTGCAAGTCAGCATCGCAATCCGTCGGATGATTCCCGTGAACATCAACGTGTTTCGCCAAATACACGACAAGTCGCTTGAACTCTTAAAGGACCCGCAAGTCCGCGCCGGTTTTGATAAACTGAATAAAATCCTGATGCCGAATATGTTCTTTGATGCCAACTCGGCTGAAAAAAACATCAGGACGGGCCTTAAAACAGGCTATCGGCAGGCATATTACGATTTTCACATCCGCGACCCGGCCACTTTCACCGAGGACGATTTCCGCCTCTCGACGGTGAGAAAAGCATATTACCTGAAGTTCGCGGCGCTCTTGGACGAAGAAAAAGGCCGCGAATTGTCCGAAATGGCCCGGACTGCCTTTTTGGAGTGCGACAAGAAGATACGCACTTTGGGGGAGAATTGAGACACTCAGGGTAATAAGAGTTTTCGCCCCCCAACCAATGCGTGGCCTGGCTTGAAATCATAATCTTGTGCGTTGCAATCTTTTTCCTGCAAATAGGCATTCCGCAGCTGACGCCCTTGCTTTCCTTCGTGCCGGCGCACGCACTTTCCGCGCCGTGGACCATAGTCACGTCACTCTTCGTGCACGCGAACGTCGCACACTTGTTCTTCAACATGTGGGCGCTTTTCGTCTTCGGCCCCTTCCTCGAAAGGCGAATAGGGCAGAAGAGATTTTACGCGCTATACCTTCTTGCAGGCATTGTCGGCAACATCGCCTTTGCACTGCTTTACCCGTCAGACGTAGCGGGGCTTGGGGCAAGCGGCGCGATTTTCGGCGTGATGGGCGCGATGGCAATGCTCATGCCCAACCTCGCGATACTCGTTTTCTTCATCCCCATGCCAATGTGGATTGCCGCGATTTTCTGGGCGGTTACGGAATTCCTGCTTGCAGGCTCGCCCGACGCAGTTGCGCACTTCACGCACCTCGCCGGCCTCGGAGTTGGCCTGTTGTGGGGCAAGTACATCAAGGACGGCGAGCCGCAGTACTTTGCCTAACCGCTGAAAAGGGAAAAATGCGCTTTGATGAAAAAAGGGGAGTGATTGGAATGGCGGATTTTTCGAGAAAACTCAAGTGCATCGCAATTGTCCCTGCAATCACGCCCGACGGCAAGCGGCGGCTGCAGTTGAGCTTCGGCCGCGAAATAGACCTGATCAAGCACACGACGCCGCAGGGCGTGCCAATCACGCACGACAACGAGGCCATCTTTTACCTTGACGAGGAAGTCTTCGCCAAGGTCAAGCGGAAGATTCTCGTAGGCGAGGAATACACTCTGAGCGTCAGCGACGGCGGCGAGATAAGGATAAAATGAATCTCTGAACGATACCGACCGGCGATGAGGAAGGAAAAATCTTAGAGCCGTTTATTTTAGGATTACTGAGACCAAGACGCGAATTGGAACAAGGAAAGTTTGTTTCGAATGCTTATTTGAAGAAGCAAATGAAGTTTTAGGCACTACATCCACGCGCTCATGCGCTTTTGCGCAAGCACCCTGCTGCGGCTGACGTAAGACTGCACGGGCCGCTTGAGGCGCGTGCCAAGCAGCTCAAGCGCTTCGGAAAGCGAGGAGCACACGGCTGGCGGGCATCGCATTGCCTGGCGCACGTTCTCGCGCACCTGCCAAACCCCCGCAGGCACCTGGTAGCCCTCGCCAACTTCCCTGAACACTACAACGCGCGCCTGCCTGCCCATTGCAAAAAGCGCCTCGACAACCCCCAAGCGCGAGGCATAATAGCCGCCGCCCTCAAGCTCGGCATAGCTCGTGCGGCCCTCGAAGGGCTCGAATTCCGATAGGATGTCTGAAGAAGACTGCTCGGCCCACGGCGTCGATGGCGCCCAGCTCTCGAAGTTCTCAAACTCCCACATTCCCGGCATCAGCAAGACCGAAAAGTGGTTGAACATGAAGTCATTAGAGAAGACGAGGAAATTGCTGAGCTCTGGAAAATCACGCACTTGCGCCAGCAAGTGCTTGGCGATGATGTCGTCAGCTCCTGTGATGCTCCACTTCGTTGGAACGAGCTTTCTCTCGTGGCCGAGAATGCCCGCGCTCAAAAGCTTTTGAACGTAATAATAGTCAAGCCCGTGCGACAAGAGTTCGGGAACCGCGTCGCGCACGAGCAGCTTGTCCTCCACAACGTCGTCGACAACCCCGGGGATTTGCGGGTTGTCCGCGAGCGAGAATTTTTTCACCAAGCCGCTTGGCCCCATCGGCTGGCTCTGCGGAGAGAAGAACATCCCAAAGCGCGGCTTTTGCGAAAACGAAACTTCGATGTCAACTGACTGGCGCGACATCACGGCGTCCTGCACGTCCTGCAAATAACGCGACTCTTCGGAAATGCCGTGCAGTTTTTTTCCGCGCACCAAGTTAACACGCATTCGGATGACTTCATCATAAGACAAGCTGGTCCACTGGGCCGGCGAGTCAAGCAACTCGGCGCCGGTGTTTTCCGCAACGCTGACAAGCGGGCCGACGAAAACATTCGGGTAGCCGTGCTCGCCAACGAACAAGTTCGGCGGTGAGGGGCCGAAAACTTCGGCGCCGATTTTTTTCTCAACATCAGGCATTGCTAGAAGCTTTGAAAGAACCGGAGAGTGCTCGCCGCCGGGGTATAGCTGGCCCTTGTAGCGCACGAAAACCTGCCCATTCGACTTGACAACCTCAAGGTCCCTGAAAACCGAGCGCTTGGGCAGGCCGAGCCTATTGTTTAAAACAGCCACCATGCGAGTAGGAATAACTTCCAGCGAATAAAAAGCAAACGGCAACACAGTGGCTTGCCGGATGTTTCCCCCATTTTGTAAAAAAACTGCCTATGCGCCAACTGGTTGGCAGGATTTGGCTAAAAAATTTGGAAAAGCCTGGCCGCGCCAAAAAAAATTTGTGCGAAAACCGTTTACTAATAGTGGAAGCGAGGGAATAGTTTTATTTAAATAGCGCTTTTCGCATATTTTAGACGGACTGAAAGACAATTTTTGGCTTCAAAAAACACCCCACCTTCGCCTCGTAAAAGGCTGGAAAAAAGATGCCTCATACAAGCCCCTTGCAAGTCCCTTACGAGCCTCGTAAGAGCCACTTACGTCCGAGGGATTTTTCTCGTAAAAGGCGCTTATTTACGAGGCTTAGTCAGTTTTGGCTCGTGAGAGGCTTGTAAAAGGCATTAGTGGAAGAGCAAGTCTTTTATATGCCGTTTGCGTTGTTTGTACGTCTTTTGTTGGGTTAGTTGGTGGGTTAGCCAGATGGTTGAAAACAAGGGGATATTCGAAGCGAGGGAAAAGCTCCTCGGCGAGCTTGGCTGGACGGAAAACCCGTTCATCAAGGATCTTCGCATTTACGACAAGCAAAGCTTCCTCAACTACTACTGCCCCCTTGACGGCGAAAAGGTGCTCGAACGGCTGGCTTTTGACGCCAAGGCTTGCATACTAGTCGGGCCCAAGGGGGTTGGCAAGACGAGCGCGCTCTACTACGCCTACTACCAGTTGCCGGGCGACGAGTTCCGGCCAGTCATGCTCAAGCAACCGCCCGCAACCTTGACGGAATTGGCGGCTGAAATGGGCTTGAAAAAGCAGGAGACGGTCGGGGAGGCCATTTATTACTCAATCGCAGGCTTGGCTGGCGTTAAAAAGCCAAAAAAAGACGTCAGCAGGCGGGAACTGGTGGAATTCTTGAGGGGGTCGGGCAAGAAAATCGTGCTGTTTGTGGACGAGGCGCATTTGGTGGCCGACCACGGGACATACATGGAGTACAAGTACTTGCTTGACGAGGTGCCAAACCTGCGCATTGTCTTTAGCACCCTCAGTGCAGAGGGGATGCCGGACAGTTTGCTGCACTTGGTGGGGGACGGGAACGTGCTTTCGCGAAAAGGGTTTTCAACCGAGGAAATGCACCAAATCATAGCGCACAGGATAGAGAGCGTCGGGGGAAAAGGGACGCACCCCTTCTCGAAAGGCGCGCTTGAGGAGGCGTTCACCGACCACAACCTGCTGACGCCCCGCTATGCGTTTGACGAGCTTAACAGGCGGCTTGCAGAAATGGCGGTTGGCAAGCGCAACTTGGTGCAGGAGGCAAACCGCCTCGGGGCTGGAGACGAGATAGTCAAGGCCGCTGTTGAAGCCACCAGGGAAGGCAAGGCCGGAAGTTCGGCTCCGACGGTAACCGGAGGCGGGAAGCTGACGAAAGTGCACGCCGACTGGTGGGTTTCGCTGTCGCCAAGCCAGCAGGGAGTGATGCAGCTGTTGCTTGAGCACGGCGAGGGCTTGACGCTGCACGAAGTGTGCCAAGCGGCTGGATTGGCGGAAAACACGGCTTTCAACGCGCTTTACCAGCTTAGGGGCGAGGATGGAAAAGAGCTTGAACGAAAGAAAAACGTGCCTTTCCCGCTTGTTGACGTCGAGGCGAGGATGGTGGGCGGGAGGAAGAAAAACCTCTACCACGTGGCGGAGAAGGTAAGGAATTTGTTCACAGTGAGCTAGGCGGGGACAAAAGACGAGGGGGCTTTGAGACAAAGCCAGAAACGCAATTGGAGGAGGATTTGAAAATGGACGTAACGAACATGAGCTGGGTGGAAGTATTGGCTAATTTGGGCGGAAGCAGCGCTTCCTACAAGCTCGAGTCGGCCGGCGGACGCGTCAAGCTCGCTGTAGACGGCATTGCCTGGCCAAAGGCAGGAAGACGCCAGGCAGTCATGGCCAAACGGGCGAGGCTGGCAGCGACACTCAGGCAGAAGGCTAGGCCGAGGATACTTGGCGCCAGGTCGGCACGACCGCAAGTAATTTAATTTCTTTCATGGGCAAAACAAAGAGTTCGAGGCGGAAGAAAGCCCCGGGTGGGACTTGGGCTCCTTCTTCCGCAAAAAGGGTTTGGGTGGGGTTAAAGTGGCCAGCAAGACAGTGTATTCGCTATTCGAGTTGGACGACTACCTTAGGCGCGCGGGGGCGCAGCGGGTGGACGAACGCGCCAGCCGCAAGCTAGGCGAGCTGCTTGAAGACAACGGCAAGACGCTCTTGCACAAGGCAAGGGTGCTGGCACGCCACGCGGGCAGGAGACAAATCCTGCGAAACGACGTTTTGCTTGCCGCGAGAATGCTGCGGCGCGCAGAAGCAAGATAGTGGCGTTAAACCGCCATACCTAAATAGTTTTTCAACCACTTAACTGCCGCTTAACTACTTCCGCCGCCTTGCGCAGGAAAGCGTCTTCGCCGCCTGGCGGGAAGGAGGCGCCTGCGGCGACTTTGTGCCCGCCGCCAAGGCCGCCGGCTGCTTGAGCCGCGCTGCGCATGACCTCGTTCAAGTCAAGGCCGGCGGCAACCAGCTGCTTGTTCGCCCTGCCGCTTGCCTTGATGCCGCCGTTCTCGTCAAGCGAAAAGCCGAGAATTGGCCTGCTGCGGTCGCGCCAGCCGGAGTTGAAGTAATTGCCAATCACCGTGCCGATGACGGTGTCGCTAATCTT
>CAZPDD010000002.1:0-28420 GCA_964585235.1 Microcaldota archaeon
AAATTGCTTTGCAAGAGAAGCTCGTCCTGGATTGCCTGTCGAAGCCCGCATACTGCGGTGGGGTGGGCGAAGTGTGCAAGGCAATCAAGCAACACGGCCGGGAAATAAAGTGGGAGTCCGTAAGGTACTTCCTCGATAGAATCGGCAATAGCGCGGTTGAAAGAAGGCTTTATTACTGCCTCGGGTTTCTCGGGTTTAAGGGGGCGCTAAAAAAGCTTGGTGAAAAGAAATTCAAGGGATACCGGCGCCTCGACCCTTCACTTCCAGCGAAAGGGCGCTTTGACTACAGGAGGGGCTTGCAGATTAACGTGGACTTGGAGGAAGAGCTTCGTTGAAGACTTTTGACGCCCTCGTGATTAACCACTTTGCGGTTGCCCGGAAAATTAGCTTGGGTGACGCTGAGAAGGATTACGTTCTTTCAGCGGCACTGGCTAGGCTTGCCGATTTTAAGGACTTCAAAAAACTTGGTTTCAAGGGCGGGACGTGCCTCAGGAAAGCATACTACCCGGACTTCCGGTTTTCAACCGACTTGGATTTCTCAAGCAAGGCGAACCAGGAGGAAATCACTCACTTCATCAGGGAGAATTTCGAGGACAAAGCAGTATACGGAGTAATCTTCAAGAAAGTTGCCGCACTTGAGAGAAAAAGTGGCAGCACGGTTCTCTCCTTGAAGTACGAGTCGCAAATAAGCGATTACAAGCACGTCGATTCAATCTTGTTCGAGGCAAGCAACTCGAAAATATTCCTGCCGTTACTCGAGAAAACCGTGATAAACCCGCCCGAATTCGAGTTACCTCAAACCACAGCCTATTGCCTCCAGCTTGAGGAGATACTTGCTGAAAAAATTCGCGCGATTTACCAAAGGCCAAAACCAAGGGACGCCTTCGACCTCGCATACCTTCTAGAAAAAGGCGTGAAGCCCGACCTTGAATTAATCCAAGGAAAACTAGGGCCGCTTTCGATCACCATAGAAAAAAGTTCTCTTGAAGCAAGACTACTTTTGCACAAGGAAAGATGGCGGGACTTAACGCAAGTGCTTTCAACCCCTCCAGATTTTGAAGAAACACGCAAAAGAATATTCGAAGGCCTGTTGAATAACGGCAAACTTAACTGAACGAAAAAAAACCAAATCCTTGGCGGCCCCCCGCGTCATCGGGGCACCTGACATTTTGTCAAAACGCCCTGGCCGGGCGCGGTGGCTTTTTCCAGACGAACGCTACGAGCCCCGCAGCGGACGGCCCGAAAGGACAAGGAACGAGAAGCTGCCGTTGCACTGGCCCGGCCCGCCGCGGTAGCCGCCCACTTCAGCGCCGCAGTAAAGCCCCGCAACAGCGGCGCCTTCAAGAGACGGGAGGGAACGCAATGCCGACACGTCCGTGACTGCCGACTTGCTTGACAACGCTTCGATGGAAGCGCAGGAAAAGCACAAGACAAGCGCGGGCGAGTCAACGCGGCCGGCGACCCGCCGTACGACTGCCTTTACTCGCGAAGCAGCCTGCGTGACGGAGGACTTCATCAAACGGCCGCGGCCGGTTGCAAGCTCGTTGTTGAAAACAAGCCCGCCTGCCTTGAGCGCAAGCGGGTAAGCAAGAAGGAACGCGCCCTCCTGCATCACCGGCTGCAGCCGGCCGCGGGAAACGATTTCTTTTAGCGAAAGCGAGTCAAGCGAATCGCGCAAGTAATCAACAGACAGGCCGGCGAGCTTGCAGTACTCGGAAACTGAGGGCTTGAAACGCCGAGAAGAGCCGGCGGCAATGCCGGAAACAACGCCCTTTTCCTGGCGGAGCGAAAACGGCGGGGAGGCAGGGGAATAAACGTGCTCAAAGCCGGTTGCAAAAGCGAATTCCGTCCTCACGGCGACGAAGACAACCGCATCCTCAAGCGCCTTTGTGCCTGCAAACTGGCTGGTTGACTCGAACTTCCAGTCATCGCCCGCAAGGCAGCCGATTATCTGCCTGCCGTGAAGCAAAGAACGGAGTTTTTCCAAAATCGGCGGGGCGATGCTTCTAAAGCCGTGCTTGCGGGAATAACCGGGGAAGAAAACAAGGCCGAAGTCGAAGTCCCCGGCTTTTGAGGCGATTTCCCCCGCAATTTGCGACGTGCTGCGCCTGAAGGCGCTGGGGACGGATACAACCGAGGCTGAAAAAAGCTTTTCCTCGGCGCAAATTACGGTGACGCAAACGCTGCCTGAAAGACGCCTGTTGCTTATCTCGCCCATCGAGGAACAGCCGGCAATTGGAGCGTCGCCAACAACTGACTTGATGCCTTCAAGAACGCGGCCGTAACCGCCCGAGTAGGCGGAGGAGGCGAAGGCAAGCGCGAGCACTGGAGTGGCGGAGCCAGCTTGCGAAAGCGCCTTCAACGCCGCCTCGCGGCCTGCGGAAAAGCCGTCGCCGTCAACTGAAGACCCGGTTCCCGCGCGCAGAGAGGACGAGACGCTTTCATCAAAACGGCCGAGCCACTCGCGGACGGAAGAGACCCACTCGCCTGACAAGGAATAGGTCATCCTGCGCTTGACAACAATGCCTTCCCCTGCCAGTTGCGAAAGCGCTTTATGCACCCCTGCGTAGGAAATGCGGTCGGCAGAGTGCTTGCGCGCAAGGAGAAAAACCTGCTTGGAAGACAAGTTGGCGCCTGAAGAAAGAACTGCTACAATAGCCCCCCTGGCGCCCTTGTGGCCCGGGGAGGGAAAGGGAAAACCCCCAAGACGGGGCGAAAGCCTTGCCACGCAACTACTATGCAAGCGGACGTTAATCAACTTTTAGTTGATTTGATTTCTACCGAACATATATATCTCCCGGGAACCAATAAGAGAGGATAAGAAATCCTGACAAACGCTGAAAGTGCGTTTGCAAGTAGGGAGGCAGTAAGAGGGAGTTTCGAGGAAAAGAAGGCATCGCAAGCAAGTCCTTAAAAACGGAGGGCGCTGGCAGCCGGTTTCCGCTAAACTCTTACGTTGACTCGCAAGTCGGCTAGCGGGAGCACGGCATGTGCTGCTGCTGACTGCCTAGCGCGAGCCGTGCAAGAGGAACATCCGTAAAATGAAGGAAAATAGCTTTGGAAGAACGGGGCAAGCTTTGCTTACGCTCGCGCTGGTGCTTTCATTCGCAGCCTTCGCCGCAGCCCAGTCGGCAGACGGAGTTTTGACGGCAACAGGCAAGGGCCGCGACTTCAGCGGCTTTCAGCCGGCGGTTTTCATCAACAACCAGCTTTTCTGCTCCAACCCGGCGTCAGGAAACGACTGCAACACGTGGCGCAACCAATGCAACCAGTTAGTTGCCGTACCCTACGGCGGGGCTTACTACGAATACGTAGAACTTACGGACATCATTCACAGTGGTAACTACGACTTCTATTACGAGAACTTCACCTCCCCGCCCGGTCGTGATCCCATCCAGGGGCCGCTGCTGCACTACTCCGGCCAGTCCGGCAACAACATCTTTTGCCTGTATGTCCCGTATTCGGGTGCGTACTCCAAGCCCGCAGGCATTTGGAGCATTTGGACGAGAATAATCGACACGCTGAGTCCCAACCAAATTGCGGACGGCACGCTGCAAATAGAATCCACATGCTCCGACAATTCGCAGTGCGCGTCCAACTGGCTGTGCAGGCAAGGCCACTGCACCAACCCCAACAACTTGCCCGACTTTACCGTAATTGACATCAAGACGGACCCGTCGCCGGCGCGCGCAGGTGAAAACGCAATTCTTTACGCGACGGTCAAAAACAACGGCCCTGCGCCGTACTCAAACGCGTTAGAGACGCAATTCAAGGCAGATGATGCAGACCCCCAAAACTCCTACGATAACAACCCGGTAAACGCCGGCGACTCTTACACTACCCAGAACTCACGCACCCTGCCTGCAGGCAGCCACAAAATCTCCGCTGTGGCCAATGCCGACAACTCCGCTCCGGAAAGCAATTACGCCAACAACCTGCTTGAAAAAACTTTCACCTGGGTTCAAGACCTGCCGGATTTGATTGCCTACGGCATTTCAGTCGCGCCCCAAAACCCGTATTCCAACCAGCCGTTCACCATTTCCTTCAAGATAGGCGAGAAAAACAACAAGGACGTGCTCACGCCATTCAACGTCGACCTCCTCGTCGACGGCAGCGTCGTGCAGACTTACACTGTTTTCGCCATAAGAGCGGGTTACGAGGTGGTTGGCCGGTACACTTTCTACAACTCGCTGCCAAACGGTCCCCACTCCCTTACCGTGCGGGTCGACTCGGGGAATGCCGTGAAGGAAAGCGACGAGAACAACGACTTTCCACTCTCCTTCACCATCGGCGCTCCAACCGCCATCACCCAGCAGGTCACTGGGCTGGCGGGCGAGTATTTCAAGTACGACGCGGTCGGCTTTGACGTTTTCGTGCGAGATTCCGCAGGCAACGCTGTACCGCAGGCAGTAGTGAGCGTTTCCGACGGCCTGGCGCGAAGGGGCGCCGCCCTACTAACGGACGCGAACGGCAGGGCGCACTACGACACTGTCGCAGCCTACACCGGAGTCGATTACGTCGAGGTGTACGCCAGCAAGTACGGCTTCACAACAGCGCGGCAGAAAACGCCGGTCAATGTCGTTGACTTTAACGGGCGAGTGTACTTCAGCGTGTTCAACCCCCTTTACAAAGACCCGGTGCAGGGCGCTAAAATCGAGTTCGGAACGCAAACCTCCTTCACCGACTCCAAAGGCAGCGCCACTTTCCTCACGGACAAGGGAAACGTCGGCCTCACGGTAACCTGCGCCGACGGAAAGATGTGCACCCAGCAGAATCTCTTCATTAACTCAAGCGCATTCATGCCAGTTGCCTGCTACTGCAAGGCGGACTCGGACGGCGACGGGATTGACGACAGGCTCGAGGCATTGATGGGCACAGACCCGAACAATGCAAACAGCAACCTCAACTCGTGGAACGTTGACGGCGGCATAAGCTCGCAAACGTCAAGGCTCACCGCCTGCGTGAACGTGGGCGCTCTCTTGCAGATGGCCGGCCTCAGCGTGCAGCAGCAGGCGGCGATTCTCAAAGCCGCCTCGGCGACCACGCCAGCGCAGACGATGGCACTGCAGGCGCAGGGCGGCAGCCAAGCGGCGTGGATTCTTTCCGCAGCAGGGCTTAACGCAAGCGGGGCCGACTACCCTGGCAACACTTCATTCCGGCAGGCCTATTCCAAAAAGGCGAACCTTACCCTCGCCCGCGCCTCGCGCGGCGTCTTCGCCGCTTCAACCGACTACCGCGGCAACTTCAACCTGTTTTTCATCGAACCCTCTTGCGTTGGCGAGTTCCTCGGCGCGTACAAGGGCGCTGGCTATGGCTTGCAGTCTGACGCGGACTTTCTGACAAACTTGTTGAATTCAATTGCCTATTCCATGAACGGCCTCGACCACCTTGCTGCAGTCCCAGGCGAAATTGCGGGCTTTGTTGGCAATGTGATAAGCGGCGTGGAGGGCCTGCTTGGAAACTTGGGCGGGGCTTACACGCAAATGCTTGTCGGCATTCTTTCCGACGGGAGGAAAACGCAGGGCCAGTGGGGCCTGGACTACTCCGGCGGCGATTACGCGCACTTCCAGCAAGGCTACTTCAGGGGATACCTCGAGGGCTTTGTCGCCGAGCAGGTTGCCGTCGGGGCAGTCACGGCCGAAGCAGGAGCAATTGCGAAAGACGCGATAATGGGGAACTGGCTTGCGCAGAAAGTTTTCCAAAGCCTCTCGGCCGCGGGCAAGCTGGGGCAAGCAAGCGCCAAGCTCGCTGAAATCCTCTTCCGAAGCCCTTACCTCAAGGGCATTTACCTCGCCGCAAGCGACTCCGCGAAAGCGGGAATGGAAGTCCTGCGGCAAACGTTCAAAACCCCTCAAGAGCTCGAGGCGGTGATACAGAAGGCAAGCGCCTTCGGGGCCAAGAGCGAAGACTTCCTTGCAAGGGTAAACGCCGTTGCGACGGCATTAGGCGACCGCGGCGCGGAAATTGCCGGAAAACTCGCCAAGACCGACGTAGGCCTCGGCGTGCTGGCACGGGGAGACCTTGACTTGGCAAAGCAAATCGCGAGAGTAACCGACGCAATCGACTCCGCCGTAAGGGCAACCGGCGAAACCGGTCCGGAAGTGATAAACAGCATCACGCGCAGGATTGGCACCGCTGACTTTGAATCGTTTTCGTCATTAATGAGCAGGGTATCCGACTCTGATTTGGCGAGGCTGAGTAAAGATAAACTTTACGATATTCTCGGCGAGGCGGGATTGGTAAGCGACTTGAAGTCAGTAAAAACTGTCACGGGCTTTGAAAAACCGCTAGCAAAGATGGTTGGGGAAGAAGCTTGGCGGGGACCCGCGTTTGAAATACAAGGGAGTGCAAGACTACAACGCGAGGGAGCTGCGCTAGAGAAAATGGGATTCACGGACACGATTCTTACCGGACAGGAAATGGATATACAGTTCGTCCAAGACAGCAAGAAAGTTGTGGGGGAAATGAAGCAAGGAAGTCCTAAAAACTGGGATCTGAGACGCCTGCAAGACCAGTTGACTAATTACCGAAAGTACGCCGACGCAAGCAAAATTGACGAAGTTAGGCTCATATCTAAGGAGACGATTACGACGGACATAAAAAATACCATTAACTCGTGGAACCTGAATATAGTAATACAAGATGGATTTGGGCGATAAACTTGAGCGACTACTCAATTTTTAAAATTTACAACCCGGACAAGAACCCTGAAATAGAAAGGATTAATCAAGAAAAAGACTACGCGGCAGTCAAGCATGATGTTTTCATCGCCATTTTCTATGACCACGCCAACTGGTTCAAGCAATTTCTATCCAACGAAGAACTCTATTTCCTACGCAAGGCTTCGGCATCGGATGAACGTCTGCTGCACGATACGCCGCTCACAAGAAAGGATCCGAAAAGGCTTCTGGCAGTCTTGCTTAAAATGAGGCACGCGATAAAAACGGAAAAAAACCAGCCAACATACTATGTCGCCATAGGGCCAAGTTCTCTGAAAATAAACGATACGGAATGGAGAATCGAAGACCGGAGATGGGACAAACCGCCAAGTGCGGTGGAATTCATTCCAACAAAATACCTGAGCGGGAAGGAGATAGAGTTCGAGGACGCGCCTGAATTCGAGTTTGGCGGCGAGCGGTTTATAATTAAAAAATCAAGCCTTCGCCAAGTCATAGAAACTGACCTCGGTAGTCTCATACAATTGTGCGAGTTGGCAATAAAGCACGGTCGGCCGCTGACAGTTTATATTGGTTGAATAATGATTTGAAAAAACAAGGTGCGATGATGTGATTATTCCCGGATGGATTGTTTCGCTGCTGACGTTTCCCGGCGTTATTGTGCACGAGCTTGCGCACAAGATTGGATGCAAGCTTGCCGGACTCAAAGTTGAGAAGGTGTGCTACTTCAGGTTTGGAAACCCTGCCGGTTATGTAATCCACGAGGCGCCAAAGAACTACAACCAGGCACTTCTCGCGTCTGCCTTTCCCCTTCTGCTCAATACTGTTGCGACCGCCCTTGCTGCTGCGATCGCCATACTTTTCACTAGAACGACAGTCGGGACGGCATTCTCTTACCTGGCTATTGCGTTCGGAATGCACGCTTTCCCCAGCGACCACGATGCCGACGGCATTTGGACCCATGCGAAAAGAGTTTGGAAGACAAACTTCTTCGCCGTGCTAGGATTTCCGATAGTCGTCCTGATAAAAATCGCCAATCTTCTGCGATTCCTTTGGTTTGACCTCATATACGCCCTCCTGGTATTCGCCGTCACCGCCACCTTGCTCGCACCACTTCCGATTTACCAAGGGTCGGCATTTTTTGCACACAATTCTACCTTTGCTAACCCCACCTTCAGCTTCAGCTATCCCTCGAAATTCGCTGAAGACTCGCAATTGCTTGAAAAAGCCCGCTCTGCGGTAAGCGCGCAGGGTAACTCGTCGCAGGAAGTGGTTGGCGTGCTTACTGACGGATATTTCTTTGCGAGAGGCTCGATAATCGCCATATCCACGGAAAAAGCCAGTTCCGGAAACGCCTCAATCCAATTGGTAGCTGACATTTACAACAAATCCCTGCGCGGCGACGAGAACGCAACCAAGCTGGCTGAAGTTTTCACCAGCATAACTGACGAAGTACCCGTGGAAGTGAGGAATGCCAATGGAAGGATATGGATCCTGGTTTACGACTATCGAAAAGGCGTCCCGAGGGCGGAAACAACGTGCGGAGAACTTTACGTAACAATTAGCTACTGGAAGGACAACGGGCCAGCACCAACGACAGCAGTTGACAAAATAATTGAAACATTCGAGTGCAAAAAGGACTTCGGCAAGTGAACTCGGAAAAAGGGGATGGAAAACAATGGAACTGACAAGCTCGCAATCACGCTCGCAGAAGTAATTTGAGAGGCAGTAAAAACCGTTGAAGGTGACCGCAAATGGAATGGTCTAGCGCAAGCTATGCAAGGAAGATGACGATGGTTGCTTTCGTCGCACTAGCAATTGCAATGGCCGCCTCGGCGATGGAAGAGGGGCAAGGCCCCCTTCAAAACGCAAGGCACGCAATCAGCCTTGAAAAAAGTCCCTCGGGCCAGTCGAAACTTTTCTTCGCAAGCGCAGGAAAAAAGTTTCTCTTCCCGATGCCAACACCCCGACGAATTGGGATTCCGGAGCCTATTGCAACTGCCGGGCCGACAACTGTTCCGGCAACAACCCCCGCGCCTGCAACAACGCCCCAGCCTAGTCCCGCGCCAACGCCAAGCGCGTCACCGGCTCCAACGCCATCGCCGCATCCGAGTTCATCACCGAAGCCATCGCCAACTGCCACTCCGACAAGCACGCCGGCGCCCTCGAATTCGCCAATGCCGAGCGCTTCACTCCAGCCGACTCCCGAGCCAACTGCATCCGCGACGGGAACCCCTTCGCCTGCAACCACGCCATCAGCCACTGCCGAGCCAAGTTCTCCCCCCGTTGCTTCACCAAGCCCGGTTCCGACGGCAACTCCCGCGCCAACTGCATCAGCAGCACCATCGCCTGCTCCGAATCCCACTCCGACAATTGACCCGGAAGAACAGCAGCAGTCGGCTGAAGATGCGAAGCAAGCTGTTTACGACGCGATGAAAAAAAACGCACAGGCGAAACTAGAGGGCTCGACGAAACTGGCGATGAGCGTGGCGGTGAAAGCAAGGTTGGACAAGGAGCTGCAGAAGATACTCAAGCAAGCGGGCAAGCCCGCTAGTGGCGCCAGGCCAAGCTCTTTGGCATCAGGAACGAAACCTGCCGGGGCGGTTCCGGCGCAAAATGGCCAGTTGGTCGAAGTGGTGATTACTGCATCCGACGTGGAGAAAGCAAAGCAGGCGGTGAATGGGCTTGGCGGCAAGGTTACTTTCGAAAGCAAGCTGGCGAAAACAATTGCAGCGCTTGTGCCAGCGAACTCGATAACCGCCCTGCAGTTGTCTGCCGGAATAACGGGGCTGAATGCTAACCGCAAGTACGGCTCTAGCCTCGCCCAAAGCGTTCCCGAAGTCAACGCGCCGCTTGCCTGGGCAACGGGTTACAACGGCAGCGGCGTGAGAATTGCAATAGTTGACAGCGGGGTTGACTCGGGCCACAGCATGCTCAAGGGAAGGGTTGTTGAGGAAAAAGACTTCACCTCAAGCGGGACTGTAATGGACCAGTTCGGCCACGGCACGCACGTTGCCGGAATCGCAGCCGGAAGCAACGCGTCGGGAGGGCTTTACAACGGAGTTGCACCCGGGGCGCTTTTAATAAACGCCAAGGTGCTTGATGCAAGCGGCTTTGGCACGACCCAGACAATCATCGCGGGACTCGATTGGGCGGCCAACCCGGACGGCAACGACACTACGCCGGATGGTGCGAAAGTCGTTTCCATCAGCTTCGGCGGCGCTTACGACTCAAGCGACGAGCCGCTGGCCGCTGAAATACGCGCACTTGTTGCCAGGGGAATTGCTGTTGTTGCAGCTGCCGGCAACTGCGGGGTCCAGTGCCCGGCATCCTACTGCGCGGGCTTCACGGGCGTCACTTTCCCCGGAACAATGCCGGAGGTAATTACTGTCGGCACGGTTGACAAGGAATTGAAGGCCGTTTGCTTCTCTGCAGGCGGCAGCGTGAACGGCGAACTCAAGCCCGACTTGGTTGCGCCTGGGATTGAAATAACCTCAAGCATCCCCGGAGGCTACAGGACGGCAAGCGGCACGAGCATGTCGACGCCGTTTGTTTCAGGCGCTGCTGCGATTTTGCTTCAGAAATACCCCGACATTCCCCCGACAACGCTCAAGTTATTGCTCGAATCAACTGCTTCCGACCTGGGGGCGCCCGGAAAGGACGCGGTTTTCGGCACGGGCTTGCTTGATTTGAACGCAAGCATGCAAGTGAACTTGAGCGACTACACCAACCTGACCCTGACGCTCCCTTCAGCAGTCCTGCGAGGAGACGACGTGGTCGTCGCAGTCAACACGAGCGTGGAGGCCGCAAGCGTGATTGGAAAAGTGCTGCAACCGTCGGGAGCGACTGTGCCAATAAGTTTTACGAAGCAAAGCCCCCTTTCATGGGCGGCTGTTATCAACGGAACCGACACCGAAGACGCGGGAAGTTATTTCGTAACCACCGTAAGCGGAGGCAAGAGTGCGGGCGCAGTTTTTGCGGCAAACAACTTTTCGCTCGACTTGCCTGCTGGAGCTGCCTTCAACGAATCGGTGGCAATCGCATTGCGGTACAAGAACTTCGAAGCTTCGGCGCGGACAGCAAGCGCAGTGGTCGCGGGCACGGATGGCATCGGCTCAGCCGCATTCCTTTCGCAATCGCAACCGGCGGTGTTGCAAAACGGTTCGACCACTTCGTTCAACTGGCAGTGGAAACCCAATTCCACCGGCCTGTTTGCCTTCAATGCGACTCTCCTGCTCGACGGGGCCGCTTCCGGCAGCGTGCAAAAAACAATTTACGTTGCGATGCCGCGCGTGCTTATGGCAACTGCCGCCTACCTGCCGCCTGCGGTGCAGAAAGGAGACAACGCGTCCTTCACCTTGACTGCAGCCAACAACGGCGGTTTTGACGCAAACGCATCCGTTGAAGTCTACGCGGTCTTGCAGGACAAGCTTCTAAAGCTCGTCAATTCCCAGCCCCAGCTTGTTTCCCCCGGGACTTTCGCAAACCTCACTGCAACAGGCGTGCTGCCATTGCAAGGCGGGTCTTACGCGATAATCGCGTACCTCGTCTACGGCGACCAGCGCATTGCCGTGCAGTCGAACCTGCTTGTGACGGTTCCGCCGAAAATCATTCTGAACATCACTGCCGCGCCTGCGGCCATCCAGTTCAGCGGGACGTACAACTTCACTGCAACTGCGCAAAACACCTTCAGCGAGTCTATTGAGACGAACATGCGGGCGCAAGTCCTGAAGGACGGGGTTGTTGCACAGGAAGCTGCAATAGGCGGGCTGACAATCGCTCCGGGCCAGGCAAGCGCAATTGGCTTCCAATTGGCGTTCACGAAAGTTGCAGGCGAGGTTACGCTCAGGATAATCGCGGATTACGAAAACTCCTCGAGCTTCACCAACCAGGATTATTTCGTGAAGAACGCCAATCCTCCGCGCATCACCCTCAACTTCACCCAAACGGTGCAACAGGCTTCCCCAACGCTAGTTGCGGCGGAGGTTGTGGACGAAAGCGACCTAGTCAACGCGAGTGCAACCGACTTCGACGGAAGCACGACAACCCCGCTGCAAACTACGGTAAGCAGCGTTTTGAACTACTCTACAATAACTGCCGCCGACTATGCGACCTTCTCACTTGGCAGCCACACAGTAACAGTCACTGCATGCGACGAGCAAGGCAACTGCGCCAGCCAACAAGCGGCGTTTGCGGTAGTTGCATGCAACGCAACAGGAGGCAGCGTGCTTGCGGTTGAGGAAAGCGGCTTGTTCTCCACGCTGCTTGCGGCGAACAACTCCTACTGCGTTGCGCAGTGGAAGGAAAGCCTGTACGGAAACGTGCCTGAAGGCTATGCAAATTCGTTCGACGCGGTTGTCTTCAACTTTGACGATGCCTACCGGCCGGTAAGCGCGGCTGACGCGGCGCTCATGGCCCGGCTAAAGCAAGGCGGCAGGCGGGTGGGCTTGGTGGCGGCAAATGCCTTCACCGCGACGCTGCAGGACAACCCTGCTTCCGAAAAAACCCTTGAAAACGTGTTTGCAGCCAACTTGAGAGGCAGGATTTACTATGCGCAAGGCTTTGCGACCCCCGCGGATGGAATCTTGGTTGGTAAGAACCATTTCCACACCATCACCCGCGGGCTGCCGCAAGTGATGACGCTCAACCAAAGCCCTACTGGCGCGTATGACCTGCTTTCGGCGGGCAGCGGGGTAATTGCTTCCTTCAACTCAACTCGCGCGCCCGCAATAGTTCAGGCGCAGGGGCCGGGCAAGGCTGCGCTAGCCGCGTTTACGCTTGCGGGACTGCAACCGCACCAGGCGCAAGTGCTTGCAAGCAACTTCATCAAGTGGCTGGTTGAAAACGCCACTACGGAAATTACGCTGCAAATGCTCACCCAAGGCAGTTACTTCACGGAAAGCTCGGCAAACAGGCTGTCCCTGAAAATAAGCGCAACTGCCCCCGCAATTGTCGAGGTTTTCTTCAACGGCACCAAGCAGTACGAATTCGGGGCCATTGCCGGATTGCGCACGTATTCCATCGACGGGCCGGCCCTGCGCGGGGCTTACAAAGTCCGCGCACAGGCGCGCACTGCAAACGGCGAGGGGGAGGGAAATTACTTCGACAACGCGCTCGAAAGAGTAGTCAGGGTCGCGTCATCACAGCCCGACGTGTCAATCTACTCGGTGACGCACTTGAATCTCTCGGCAAGCAACTCGCAGGTTCAGGCAATCCTGACGAACTACGGCGGCAGCGACGCAAGCGCGGAAGTCAGCCTCTACGTCAACTCCATCAAAAACGGGACGGCGAGAGTCAAAGTGATGGCGTCGGCCGGGACGGCAATTGCCTTCAACTTCACAGTTGCACCCGGGCCATACACCTTCTCGGTAAATGCAACCGTGGCGGGCAACTACAACCCGGATCCGATTGGCTATTCTGAAAAGTCGACTGCCTGCACCGGGAACGACGGCCTGGTTGTGAGCGACGACGCAAACTCGATTGGGACGAGCTCAAGCGCGGACGAGTTTGCGAGGCTCCTCACTGCGCAGGGCTATTGCGTAAGCCGGTGGAGCACGGCCAAGCAAGGCAGCGTTTCCTACTTCGAACTGAACAAGCACGACTTCGTAGTTTGGAGCGCGGGACAGAACTGGAACAGGACGTTCTCCGTGCAAAACCCGTACGACCTGCAGGTTTACAAGAGGCCGGTACTTTTCGAAGGAAGCAACCTGCTGTTCGACAACGGCAACAACCCGGCCTTCACCGAACTCGCGCAGGCAAACTTCTCCTCGAGTACCGCGCTTTCAAACGACACGCCCGTATTGCCGAGCAACCACTCGATTCTCGCAAACATCTCAAGCCTCGTGATTAACGCCAGCCTCAATGAATTCTCCGACGAGGCAACCGCCTTTGCGACGCCGGTTGCCTTCTGGCCTGACGGCGCCGCGGCAATCACCGCGTCGAACTCGCCGCGGCCTGTTGTTTACTTTGCGTTCTCGCTGCCGGCAGTTGAAGGAGAGCAAGCGCGCAACCAACTGCTTTCAAACTCTGTTGCGTGGCTCTTAGCCGGAAAACAGGTGACCCTGCATACGGGCTAGAACATGGTAAGCCTCCTGCCGCAGGATGGGTTCAGCCCCCTATGCCGGATGAACTGGAGCAAGCTCACGGCGTATTATGCCGAGGAAGGAAACGGCGAAGAGAGGAAAATCCTGGAATTCAGGGCGGATGACAATCCAATTGCGGCGGCAATCACGGCGTTTGAGTCCGGTACAACAAAGAAAATGGACCTGCCCGCTTGAGGTGAAAAAATGCCCGTGACATATGAAAAAGAACCAACTGAAACCTGCTGCAATTGCGGCAAAGAGCAGTTCGTCAAGCGCAACCAGGTGCGCGAGGAAAAAATCGGGAACGCAGTCAGGCGGTGGCTGCAGTGCAAGTACTGCCACTACCTAACGCCAGTTTCAAAAGACATTATCGAACCGAGTGCGAGGCAGGGACTGAAAAATGGGTAGAATTACGAAAAACGAAGAAATCAACAAAAAGTTGATTTCGGTTCTACCCAACAAATATATTGCACGAAGTGCAATAATACTAACAAGGAAATTTTGACAACGGACTTGGGCCGTTGCATCAGGTGGGCTGCAAAGTGGGTTTCGCAAAAACAGTGGGAAAACGGATTTTCGAAGGCGGTGCGAGCCCCCGCGCCCTTCCTAATTGCGTTAACAATTTTACGGAGAATTTGCCGAAGGAAAGCTGGATAGTATTTGGGTAGCGCGGAAAGGGAGGCGGCGCTATTTCAAAATATCTAGCGCGAGCCTTGCGAGTTGATGAAAATGCCTGTTGAGGAGGGGACGCCGAAACTGCGGTGCTGGGAATGCAAGCGCGAGCAGTTTGTGAGGAAAAACCAGCTCACGCCGCGAATCGACAGGGGAAAGCGCACGCTCATTTTCATGTGCAAGTACTGCGGCAGCTCGCGGGAAGTGGACGATAACCAAATCGACTTGGAGAGGTGGATGTGAAAATGGTAGTGGATTGTGGAAGGGGGATGAAAATGGCCGCGGCAGTTGTGCTGCTCTTGGCAGCTGCGCCGCTGGCGTTTGCGCAGTCGCCGACGCCGCCATCGGCCGCTGCGGGCGACGTTGCGGCAAAGCTTTGCACAATAGTGAGCTTCGTGCAGTACGTCGCGGGCGCGGTCGGCGTGCTTGTCCTCGGCGTGCTTGGAGTGCAGTTCATGACGACGACTTCCTCCAACCCGCAAAAGCGCGACGAGCTCAAGACGCAGATGGCAATGGCCCTCACGGGGTTGTTTGTCATTTTGATTGCAAAGTCGCTCGTCGGCCTCATACTGCCGAACATTGCGGCAACCTGCTGAAGAAAGAGACGGGGAAAGGGGGGAGTGAGTGGACCGCAAGCTGCTAGCGCGAGCCTGGCCGGTGCTGTTGCTGGCTGCAATTGCAGTCTCAGGATGGGCCGGGTCGTTGAGCGAGGAGGAGATGTTGGCAAGCGCCCTCGTCCCTCCCCTGCGGCCGATGCACGTGCTGGCCGCGGCCGACAACCGGCTCATTGCGTGCTGCAGCTTAGGGCCGCCAAGGGCTGCCGCCGTAATTGAAGGAGAGGCAGTTGGGGAAAGGCATTTCGTGAAAATAATGTCAATCGAGCCAAGCGTTTTTGACGCACAGGCGAACGAGACGGCGATTGCGGAAGGCGGTGTTGTGCGAATGTTCCTGAATGCAACGGTGAAAAAACCTGCGCTTGACGCGCAGGGGGACTGCAACACGCAAAGGTTGCTTGAGAAAGTCGCCACGCGAGCGAGGCTTTGGGTTGCAACAGGCGGCCGGCGGACGCAACAGGCGTTGCTGTTGCAGGAATTTCCCGTTAACAAGGACTACGGGGACTTCACGGAATTCCCGCTTGCGTGGCCTGCGGGCAATTCAATTGCATTCAACTACACTGCAACTGGAGTGCCGGGCAAAAACCCTGCGGCAATGCAGGCGGAGTACGAAGTGACTGCAACTTACCTCGTGAGGCACTGGCAGCTGCACCGAAGCGCGGCGTGCGGGCCGTGGGGCTGTTCAATCCACTGGAGCTGCGACTATGCCGGCGACGAGGAGCGGGTTTTTTCCCAAGCGGCGAACGACTCGGCGCAAGTTGTTTTCTACTACGGCTGGCCGCGGGCTTGGGCAATGGCGGAAAGGGGACGGGGTGAAACGCTTTTGCGAGTTTTCGCGGAGAAAAAAACGCCGCTTGAAGCGCTTGAAATACGCGCAGGAGGGGCGAACGCGACTGTCTACTCGGCTGTTTTTCCTATGACGCAGGCAACCGAGTACAACTTTACGCGCATAAACGCGGTTCCGCACGCGTTGGTTGCTAGCCAAAACGCTGTTGTCCAACGCGTCTTTCAGAATTCCACGCACTTTGAAGTCGTGCTGCGGCTTGCGCAAGCGGCGGACGTGAGTGTAGTTGGGCTAAAGCTCGCCACGCCGTTTGAAGAAATCGGCGAGTCAATCGGCACTGCGTCGCTGCCAAGCGAGGCGCTTTTTCTCAACGTAAGTGCGAAAACCGCTTTTGCGGGACAGGGGTTGAACGCGACTGCGTTCGTCTTCAGTGACGGGGGCGTGCCGGTTGCCGGCCGGGAAGTGAAGTTTCGCCTGATTAGCGCCAATGCGAGTGAAAGCAATTCCGTTGTTTTTACGAATGCAAGCGGGGCGGCGCAGGCGGGTTTTACGATGCCTGCGGGCAATGCGTTGCTTGAGGCAAGCGCGTCAAACGGATTGTCGACGCAAACCGTGGTGCAGGTGATTGCGGTGAAAAACGCCGATGGCTCCACCCTGCCGGATATTGCGCAGGCAATTGCGGCCTTCGGGATGCTTGCATGGGCCGCGTGCCTTTCCATCGGCCAGAGAAGGTGGGGGGAAAGGGCTTTTTCCACATCACTCGGAGCCGCAGGGATTCTCCTGATTGCATACTTGGTGCTTGCTTGAACAGAAAAATCGTCTTGCTCCTGGCCGCGCTCCTGCTGCCGGCCTTCGCGGCAGCCCAGCAGGATGCCTGCCAGCAGACTCAATGCACGGGCGTACTTTGCCAGGTCGCAGGCCTGCCCTATGCAATACAATGCGCCTTGACCCGCGGCCTCAGCCAGATGATTTTAGACCTGCTTAGCCGGATACTGCACAAGACCGGCCAGTTGGTGGCGGCCTCTCCACCGTTAGAAAACCAGGCGACGCACGCGATTTACGACGACATTGCCGTTGCCGCGGAAAGCCTGTTTTTCATCGTGCTGCTGCTCAATGCCGTCAAGCTCGTCTACGCAAGCGCCTTCTCGGCCGAGGAGCGTATGGCGGCGAAGGAAGGTTTGAAAAAAACCATCGTAAACATGCTGCTTCTTGCGCTGGCATTCAACCTTTACGTGATTGCGGTTGACGCGACCAACGCATTCGCTTCGGCAATCGTGCCGTCTACTGCGCAGTGGGCGCTGGAAATCCAGCCCGGCCCCGACAACAACCTTGCGTTTTTGACCCTCTTGCTTCTCGCATTTGTCTTGTTTGCTGTTGGCGAAGTGATGAGGTACGTCCTTACTTACCTGGGCCTCTTCATGCTCGTGCTCGCACTCGTGCTTGAAAACACCCCCCTCGCGGAAGGGTTCGGCAAGTTCCTGAAGCTTTTTGTTGCAGCCAATTTTGTCGTCCAAATAGTCCAGGCGGTTTTCTTGCGCGTGGCAGTAGGCGCCCCCGGGGACCTGCTGGGCGGCGGCATTGTTGCCACTGCAACTGGAAAAGTGGCTTTCGCAGGCGTAACATTGCTTGCAGGAGCGCTTGCTGGATTCGCGATTTACATGGCGGCGCTCGGCCAGTCAATCGTTTCCTCGCCAACTGGCAGGATGTTCGCATACCGCTACGCATTCAGCGGAGGGGATAAAGATGGAAAGTAAGGAAGCGTACGGCAAGGGACTGATTTACGAAGTGCCCGAGGAGCTCAAGCACGAGGAGCGGGTCTTCTGGATCTTCACTTTCAAGCAGGCGCTTGTCTTCGTCGCGTTCCTCGTGCCTGCCTTCGTAGCCTTTCAGGCGCTTGGCAAAGTGGACTACCGAGTGAGGCTGGGCTTGCCCGCGCTCATCCTGTTCACGGGGTTCATCTTCGCAAGCGTCAAGCAGGTGCAGGAGGCCGTGAAGAAACAAGCGGCTTTTGTTTTCGCGCCAAAGCGGACAAGCTGGCTTGACCCGCAAATGGTGGAGCGGTACGTGCGCGTGCAGTCGGTCTCGGAAAATGCGGCCAAGACTATTGACGGCAGGCTGCTTGCAATCCTGCTTGTCACGCCGGTTGACTACAGCGTGCTTGGCGAGGACCAGAAAATGGCGCTCGTGCACGCCTACCGCGCTTTCCTCAACTCGCTTTCCTTTCCCGTCCAAGTGGTGATGCGCACCACCAAAGTCAACCTCCGCGAGTACTTCGCGAAGGCAAAGTCGCGCGCGGCGATGCAAAAGGACGCGGCGGCGCTTGCGGAGCTTGGCAAGTTCGAGGAGTTCGTCGAGGAATTCGTCGCCTCGCGCGGCGTGAACGACCGGCTGTTTTACCTAGTAATCCCCCAGCAGGCTGTTGCCGGACAGGAGGAAAAGGCTGCTTTGGAACTCGAGCGCAAGGCGGGCATTTGCGTTGAAAAACTCTCTTCAACAGGCCTGGTTGCAAGAAGGCTGGGGCAAGGGTCTCTCATCGGGCTTTACGCGAGTTTCTTCGGCGGGTTTGTCGAAGTTGACGGCGACTACCTGTCAATCCTGACGATGCTGGATTTTGCGGAAGAGCACGCGAAGCTTGGCCGTGCGGGGGAGAAAATGCGCGCGCGAAGCGCTTTTTTAGGAATTGATGACGGCGGGAAAATCGTCAATGAAGGAGGGGAAGTGGATGAAAATGAAGCTATTGGCGCAGGCGTTGGGAAAAGGGAAGGCCGGCGACGGCGAAAGGCAAAGCATGAAGCAAAGGCTGTTGCCGTATCTCTTGGCGCCGCCTAGCGTGGAGAACCGAGAAGACCATGCGAAAGTCGGCGAGCAGTACTGCCGCGTGATTGCAGTTGTTGGCATTCCGCGCGTGGTGCGCGCGGGGTTTCTAAACGCCTTGATGATGCAGCAGGGGGATTTTGACGTCAGCATGCACGTGAAGCCACAGGCGGTGGAGGACGTTATTGCGGAGCTTAACGGCGAGCTCATCAAAATGAGCTCCGACATCTACGCGATGGAAAGCAAAGGCGAGATAGTGCCGCCGAGCCTGCGCATGAAGTTCGACGACACCATGCGCGTGCTCCAGCTTCTTCAAAGCGGCGAGGAAAAGCTCTTCGACTACTCGCTTTACGTGAACGCCCGGGCCAAGAGCCTCGAGAAGCTCGACGCGCTGACGGGCAAGATAATGGCAACGATGGGCCAACTGGGGCTTTTGTGCAAGACGATGGATTTGCGAATGCACGACGCTTTACCAAGCATCCTGCCGATTGCGGAAAACCGATTGAAAGTGACGCGCAACATGACGAGCTCGGCATTGGCAGCGTGTTTTCCTTTTTCATCGAGCAACCTGCAGGTGATGGAAAACGGCGTGGTGATCGGGGTCAACGACTTGACGGGAATCCCGCTTGTAATCGACTTTTACTCACTCCAGAACTCGAATGCCTTGGTGCTTGGGGGAAGCGGAAGCGGAAAGAGCTTCAGCGTCAAGACAATGCTCTTGCGCCTGCGGCGCAACGGCACGCGCGTCTACATAATCGACCCGCAGGGGGAGTACGTCAAGCTTGCGCGCAAGTTCGGCAAGGGCGCGCAGGTAGTTGACTTCACGCCCGGAAGCGAGAACGCCATCAACCCGTTCGACCTGCTCGGCCTGCGCCTGAGTGAAAAAACTCACTCGCTCATGAGCCTGTTCGCCATCATCTGCGGCGACATTTCCCCCGCCCAACGCGCGCTCCTCGACG
This sequence comes from Microcaldota archaeon, assembly GCA_964585235.1. Taxonomy (GTDB): domain Archaea; phylum Micrarchaeota; class Micrarchaeia; order Norongarragalinales; family UBA97; genus JAGVFW01. The sequence goes on from CAZPDD010000002.1 coordinate 19,603, forward strand.
AGGCGGTTTACGCCGTGTACGAGGAAAGGGGGGTGAGCGACTTTTTCGAGAACAAAAGCGCGAAAATGCCGACCTTCCGCGACTTGTTCGCCTGGCTTGACGCAAAGGCGCATTCGGCAAAGGAGGCGATGCCAACCCGCGCAACCGCCCTGGCTCTTGCAAACCGCGTGAAGCCCTTCTCTACGGGCTCGCTCAAGTGCTTTGACGCGCAGACAACAGTTGACCTCAACTCGGACTTCATCGTCTTTGACGTGAGCTACTTCATCGACAAGATGCAGACTGTTGCGCCGCCGGCCATGTTCATCATACTCGACTTTTTGCTCAACAAGATGAAGGAAGACCCAAGGCAAAAGAAGGCAATAGTGGTTGACGAGGCGTGGAGGATGCTGCGCGGCCCCAGCATTTCCGAATACCTGCTTTTGTTCGCAAAAACTGCCCGCAAGTACAACGCGAGTTTGCAAATCATCACACAGGAACTCGGCGACTTGGGAAAAAGCGACGCCGGGGCGGCCGTCCTAGCTAACACCGCGGTAAAGCTGTTGCTGCGCCAGGACGCAAGTGAAATCGAGGCAGTTGGCCAGTCGCTCAAGCTCAACCCCGTTGAGAAAAACCGCCTGCTGACAGCAGAGCCGGGCCACGGCCTCATGCTGGTCGGAAATTCTCGAATTCCGTTTTACAGCATTTTCATGCCTGAAGAAGAGGCGTTCATCACCACCAAGCCGGAAATGGCGCAGGCAAAGTCGGCGGAGGAGCAGGCGCGGGAGCTTGGGGTTGAAAAGGCGCGCCAAAAGTCGTTCGAGAAGCTCGATTTTGCAAACGGGTTTTACCGCCGCAGCGAGCTGATTCCAGAGGAGCTGATGCTCCTGCTGAAGAACGGCTTTACGATAGTGACTGCGTACGACATCCGTGCCAAGCGGCCGTTTGACTTCGTTGTCAAGCCCGCGCCGCCTGAAGGCGCGCAGCACACTGCTTACGTAAGGCAAGTCGAGGCGCTTGTCAAGGAGCATACGGAAAACGTGCGGGTCAACGTGACTGGAGAGGCGGACGTGGTGTTTGTCGACAGGCAGGGGCGTAAAATCGCGTTTGAAATAGAGACCGGCACGCGGCGTGACTATTTGACGCGGCCGCTGGCAAAGCACGTGCTGCGCTATGACGAGCTTTACTACCTCGTGACAAGCACGCATTTGGTGGAGAAGTACAAGCGCATCGGGAAAGTGATGGCACGAAGCGATGTGGAGAAATTTGTGGAGGAAAGGTTTGCGTGAACAGTAAAAGTGTTACAAAGGGCATAAATAGTCGTTTAGATAGTAGTATGACTATGAAAACGACTATTGAAATAGTGGGATTGCCCGAGCTGGTCTTGGAAAAGGCAGTTAGCCTTGGTATTGCGAGGTCGAAAACCGACGCGGTGCGGTTGGGAGTGCTTGCACTCAACCAGCAGTACCACCTGGTGGAAAACGCCGAGGCCGACTTAGTCATACGGCGCATTGAGGAAATGGAAGAAGAGAACCGCAAGGCCGGAAGGAAGCCGGAAACCGAGGAGGACGTGTTGAGAAAATACCCGCACTTACGTAAAGTGAAGCCGTGATTTTTTGGCCTACTCGTTGGATTACGCGCCCGGCTGGGACAAGTGCTTCTCTAAGCTGGACTATACCGTGCAGGAACGAATCTACAAGAAAATCCTACACCTCAAAGCCGAGATTAAGGGGCGGCACTTGCAGCACGGCCTTCCTTTCTTTGTCGAGGAAGTCGGCGGCTACAGAATAGCTTACAAAACGGACGAGAACGCAAAGACGCGAAAACTCTACTTTGCCGGCAGCCACAAGGACTATGAAAAATGGTACCGGGGGGATAAGTAGCTATATGGCTTACAAGACGGCCAGGTTGAACGCGGAGACGTATGACGATTTGCTGAGAGTCAAAAAACCCGGGGAAAGCTTTTCTTTAACTTGCCACCGTAAATTGCTGAAACAAAAAAGCCTATTTCCTTCCGCCGCTTTCCAGCATGACTTTGTTCGTCATCCCAAAAGCGTGGACTGAAAGCAATCCCTTGTTCTTCAGGCGTGTAACAAGGCGATGCGTCTTGACGCGCGAGAAGCCCGTCTGCATCGAAATCTCCTTTTGCGTCAACGCCCCGCCCGCGCGCTTTAGGCAGGCGACAAGCGTCTTTTCCTCACCCGTCAGGAGGAGGGCGAGCGTCTCGTCGCGCGCCTGTTCGCGCGAGTGCGAGTTGATGAAACGCAGCAGGATAACGCCGTTTGCGAGGAAGAGCAGGCCGGAAAGCAGCTGGAGGAGGGAGCTCGGTGAGAGGGCGGCTGCGGGCTCGGCCAAAACGCGCGGTGGCACGCGCTCGCCGAAGAAAGGCAGGAACTCGTGGCGCCAGAAGACGAAGTAAAGCTGCAGCAGGTAAAGCAGCACGAGGAAACCGCCGTAGGCGAGGGATGCGAACGCAATTGTTTTCAAGGCCTTCATGAAAAACCCGTTTGTTTCATTTCGTTACTTGTTACAGGTTGTTGCAGGCAAGGGATATAACCTGTTGCAGGCATTCAACTAACGTGAAAAAAGAAGGCGCTGGCAAAACGCCCGTTGTCAAGCTGTCTTCGGTCAGCAAGACTTACTTCGGGGAGGGCGTGCAGACGCACGTGCTGAAAAACGTGAGCGCGCGGGTGGACGCAGGCGAGTTCGTCGGAATCACCGGACCCAGCGGAAGCGGCAAGTCGACGATGCTGAACTTGATAGGCTGCCTTGACACGCCGACTGCAGGCAGCGTCGAAATAAACGGCGTTGACACTGCAAGGCTTTCGGACGACGAGCTCACGCGCCTGCGGGCGAAAAGCATTGGTTTTGTCTTCCAGTCCTTCAACCTCATGCCCAACCTCACCGCCTTGGAAAACGTGATGCTGCCACTGAGGATAGTCGACCGGACTGAAGAGGAAGCCGGGGAAACTGCCGGTCAGCTGCTTGGAGCGATGGGCCTTCACGACCGCGGGACGCACTACCCCAACCAGCTGTCGGGCGGCCAGCAGCAGCGCGTTGCAATCGCGCGGGCATTGGCAACGCAACCTTCGCTTTTGCTTGCCGACGAGCCGACTGGCAACCTCGACTCGCAATCCGGCAAGTCGGTAATGGAGTTGTTGAAAAAAATAAACGTAAAGGGAGTCACGATTGTCGTCGTCACGCACGAAAAGACCGTCCTCGAGTACGCGCACAGGGTCCTCAAGATGCGCGATGGCGAGTTTGCTTGAAAAAAAAGGGTGGTAAGGGATGAACAAAAAGTTTTTCGCAATGGCGGCAATCGCCTGCCTGGCGGTTTTCGCGGCGGGCCAGAGCGCGTTTTCAGACGTCAGGGTGGAAAACGTGCGCTATTCGCCTTACCCCGCAACGCCGGGACAGTACGCGACGCTTTACTTTGACTTGTACAACGCCGGAAACGTGGATGCGAACAGCGTGGCCTTCACAATTTCACAAAAATACCCATTCTCCCTCGAGCCCGGCGATTCGGCGACAAACACGCTTAACACCCTGACTGCAGGCGGCCGCGTCACGCTGCAATACCGGCTGCGCATCGACCCGAATGCCGTTGACGGTCCGAACGGCCTTCCTTACGTGCTGAAGTTCAGCCAGCAGCAGACGAGCGCCTCCATCACGCTTCAAGTGGCAGGCGCGAACAACTTGCGCATCTCGAAAGTAACGCCCTCGCTCATCAAGCCCGGCCAGGAAACCAGTCTTACGTTCACGGTCCAAAACGCGGGCAAATCCACAATAGAGGGGATCACGCTCGCGTGGGACGAGGCCACCAAGCTCATCATCCCAGTTGGCTCGGACAACCGCAGGTACATCCCGGCGCTAAAGCCAGGTGAGCAGGCCGACGCCGATTTTGACATAATCGCCGACCCGGGCATCGCCCCCGGCGCTTACGTAATCAACGCAAACCTCTCTTACGCAGGAACCAACTCCACCCAGTCGGTATTCACGAAAGTCGGGATAGTGGTTGGCGGGGACGCGGACTTGGAAGTGACCGAACAGGACTACTCGGCAGGCCAACTGTCGCTTGCCATTGCCAACACGGGAACAACACCCGCATCTGCAGTTAGCCTCACCATCCCGCGCCAACAGGGCATTGCAGTCTCCGGGCCGACCACGCAATTTGTCGGCAACCTGCTCAAAGGCGACTTTACCATCGCAACATTCCAGCTCCAACAGGCAGGGCAGGACGGCACCCGCGGGCCGAGGCAAGCAAACTTTACCGGCTCGATAAAAACAATAGTCGCCTACACAAACACCCTCGGGGAACGCAAGTCCCTTGAACAGGAAATCCCTCTCGACGCAGGCGTGCTGACAGGCGCACCCGGGGCAGGGCGCTTCAGACAACAGGGCCTCCCGTGGTACGCCTACGCAATAGGCGCACTCGTCTTGATAGCAGCCGGGTGGATTGCCTACAAGCGGTTTAAAAAACCAAATCCGGTTGGCGGGCACCAACAGCACTGAACGCCGGGTTGGGGCAAAAGGGGGACTTGGATGAAAATCGCTTACGCGGCAACCCTGGCCGTGTCAAACCTCAGGCGCAGCAAACTGCGCACGTGGCTCACGATAACGGGGATAGTCATTGGCGTCGCCGCAGTCGTGCTCATCATTTCAATCGGCAACGGCCTGCAAGCCAACGTACAAAGCCAGTTGGCGGGCCTTGGCGCCGACGTCATCACCGTCTCCCCTGGCTTCAGCCGCGCTTCAGAAAACGCTTTTCGCGGCGGGGGCGGCTTTGCCAACGGCGGCGGCAACGGCGCGCAAGGCAACTTGACGACCAGGGACCTTCAGGCAATCAAGCTCGTGCCGAACGTCAAGCTCGCAACCGGCACCATAAGCGGCCGCGAAACCATCTCGTTCGGCACGCAAACCGCGTCTGCGCAAATACGCGGGGTAAACGCCCTTGAGTGGAAGCAATTTTCAACCGACACAGTCGCGTCGGGAAGGGACTTGGCAGCAAGCGACGCAAACGCGGTGGTAATCGGCAGCCGCGTTGCAACCCAATTCTTCAAGCGGCCGCTCACAGTCAACACCGTAGTGCAAATAGCCGGCAAGTCCTTCCGCATCGTCGGAATACTCGCCGAAGGCGGCGGCTTTGGCGGAAGCGACAACACGATTACAATGCCAATTGCACAGGCGCGCCAGGTAATCACGGGGCTTGAACCAAACCAATTCTCAGGCATTTCAGTAAAAGTCAACGACGCGAAAGCCGCGCAAGACACTGCAGCCGAAATTGAAAACCGGCTTGAAAACTCGCGGCACGTGACTGCCCAGACGAAGGACTTTACCGTCACGGCAACACAATCAATCCAAGAGCGCATTTCCCAAGTGACTGCGTCAATCTCGCTATTCCTCGGCGCAATCGCGGCAATCTCCCTCCTCGTAGGCGCAATTGGCATTGCAAACACGATGTTCATGGCCGTCCTTGAACGCACTCGACAAATTGGAGTGCTAAAGGCGATTGGCGCAACGCGCGGCGAAATAACGACCATGTTCCTGATTGAATCCGGAATCCTCGGCCTCTCAGGCGGCCTCATTGGAATTGCCTTGAGCCTCGCAATCGCAGTCATCGCAGGCAACGCGGGCGTGAGCCTTGGCGTGCCCGGCGGCCGCAGCGGCGCAGCCTTCCTAATCACTCCGGAGCTCGTTTTCTTCGCACTCGCCTTCTCCGCCATAATCGGCACCCTAGCCGGCTACGTACCCGCACGCCAGGCGGCAAGCCTCAAGCCAGTCGAAGCCCTGCGGTACGAGTGAAAAAACACGAATCCCGGCAAAGCCGGCCTTTCACCAAATCTTTTTAACCCACCCTTACCTACAAAAAAACAAGCCTGGTGCGCGCAAATGACCAAAAAAACAACTGCAAAAAAAACGCCTGCCAAGACGGCTAAACCCCCCAAGGCACAAGCCGCCAAACACGCCAACATCTGCAGGCACGTACTAATCGTAAAACGCAAGGGACACACTGAAAAATTCGACGGCCGCAAAGCCTACGCCTCCGCCTACTTCGCCTGCCAAAGCGCGCACCTAAGTGAGGAAGAAAGCGAACTCATAGCCCAAGAAGTGCACAAACGCCTTTGCGACACGCTCCGCACACGCAAGCAAGCAACTTCCCAAGAAATATTCGAGGTCATCTCCAGAGAACTCAAAAGAGTACACGCAAGCTCGGGAGAAATGTACGAAAAAAACCGCAGCAAAACATAGCGCGTGGTCCCCCCCGTCTCGCCACCATATTTTTACAAGCACACTGGCCGCCCGAACACGCAGACAAACCCGAATGGCATCTCAAGCTAATTTTAATTTTTGCCCCAAGCTACACGCCCCCTTTACATCCTGCCGCCCTCCCGGGCTTTTCTCTCACTTCTTCTGGTAAAAAGCCGCCATCAACAACTCTCACGAGCTTCCAACTTCCTTTTTCTCCGCAGGGCTTTTACATCAAAAATTGCCACTAGGGTTTGGGAAAGGCTTATAACCACCAGGAATAGTTATACGTTACGGAAGTGATTTCTTGAAAAAACTGGGTTTCATCGCGTTCAGCATAGTTCTCATCTGTATGCTAGTTTCAGCCATTGTTTTGGCCATTGCTTCCTACCCCCAAGGAAAGAATTCGCAAATCATTCGCTTCGACACCCCCTCGCCAACTCCTGCAACCAGCTATACTTCCAGCCGGTGCGAACCGTCAGGAGCGTCCTACGCTTGCGTATCCCATACTTACAACTTTCCAGTTTCAGACGAGTGCCACTATAACGACGACTGCAGCGTCACTTACCAAGGCTGCGACGCTTCAAACCCATCCCAATGTGTCACTTACCACGGCAAAGGGGAAGATGAGTGCACGACGAACCAAGACTGCCAGCAGAAGACGCACAACGACTGCCGGTACTCAAGCGGCGCTTGGACGTGCACCAGCGTGAGCGGAGTTGATGCCAGTGACTGCATTTACGACTCCGACTGCACCATAACTACACACAACATCTGCTCCTCACAAGCGTGCGTACAAGCAGCAGGCGGAGGCCCGAACGAATGCGGCGTCAATACCGACTGCCTCACCCCCAACCCCAAAAAGTGCGATTACCTCCGACGCGAGTGCAGATTGATGTACGGCTATGGATCAGACGAGTGCACGTCCAGCTTCACAAACGAATGCCCCCACTGGGGAGAGGAATAACTGACCCCCCGGCATCCAACCCCAGGCGTTCGACCAACTCACGCACCTCCACTTGCCCAAGCGAAAAGCCGTCGTCAAGTATTCTCACAACCCTCCACCCTTTTTCTTCCAACAATTTTTCCTTCTCGCCATCGCGCTTTCTTCTCCGGTTTTCCGCCCGAACTCGGCCAATAGGTATTTATACTTATTACACATAATACACTTAGGGTGAGGATGTTGGTTAACGTAACGCTCGCCGTGCCGAAAGACTTGAAGCAGGACATGGACGAGTTTCCGGTGATAAACTGGTCCGAAGTGGCGCGTGAAGCCTTCCGGGAAAAACTCGGGGAACTGAAACTGCTGAAGGAAATAACGTCCAAAAGCAAGCTGACGGAAAAAGACGCCCTAGAACTCGGCAGGAAAATAAACGCCGCCATCGCCAAGAAACACGACGAGGAGTAAATAAATGCTCCTCATTACCGACACCAACGTGATAGCCTCAGCCGCAATAGCGCGAGGGCATACGCTAGACCTGATTTTCAGCGACCGGCTCCACTTAATCGCTCCGGAATTCACGAAAACAGAACTGCTCGAACACATCGAAGAAATATCGAAAAAATCAAAACTCTCGCCCGCAGAACTCGGCAAAATACTAGATTCAATTTTCAGGCAGGTGGAAGTCGTCTCAAAAGACGACTACGCCGAGTACAAAAACGAGGCGCTCGCCATAACGCCTGACAAAAACGACTGGCCGTTCTTCGCCCTCGCGCTGAAAGAAAAGTGCGCCATATGGAGCAACGACGGCCCCCTCAAAAAACAGGCGCAAGTAACTATCATCAACACAGCCGAACTCACTCGACTTTTAGCATAACGACAGCCTCCCGCGCCTTTTCCCGCACCTGCTCAAACGACAGGCCGTCGTCAAGTAACAGTAGTTATATTTAAATATAACTTTGGTTAAATTAATATACTATGAAACTTCCCTTGGAGCGGCGGTTGAAGAAAAAATCGCACGTCGAGGTTGCGCGACTGCAGGACGAGCTCGTCAGCTTGGCTTACGCGCTTGACAACACGTGCGTGCTCCACGGCGGGACTGCAATATGGCGGTGCTACGGCGCAAAGAGGTTTTCGGAAGACATTGACTTGTACGCCAGCTCGCCGGGAAAGTGGACAAAGACCGGCGAGGCAGTTTCCCGCCGCGGCCTAACGGCAATCAAGCTGAAAACAACTGACAACCTGCTTTTCGCCAAGGTGAGGGACGAAAATGCGGAAGTGAGGCTGGAAGTCAACCTCTCGCAAAAAAATAAGGGAATACTAGCCGATTATGAAAAGGCCGACGGCTCGTACATCCAAGTGCTGGCCCTGCCGCCCGAAGGGCTTTTCCTCGAAAAAATCGCAGCCTATTCCGACAGGCGGTTCGTCCGCGACTTGTACGACCTGGTGCACCTAGGCCCAATAGTCAATGAAGGGGCAGTCCTTCACGCCGCAAGGAAATTCGCAGCAGGCATTCCTGCGCCGGTTGACGAGGAAAACCTCAAAACAATAGTGTACGAGGGAAACATCCCGGATTTTGAGCAACTGTGCGCGTCATTTGAGAGGCGGTGGAAATGAAGTACACGGTTGCCTTCCGGGAATATTTAAAAAAAAAAC
>CAZPDD010000003.1:0-9948 GCA_964585235.1 Microcaldota archaeon
AAAAGGCTTTTTTGACGAAACTTGATGACCCCGTCTCAATTTGCAAATTTGCAAGGGAGAACTCGGTTGACTTTGCCGTCTTCGGCCCCGAGGCGCCGCTTGCCGCCGGCGTTGCCGACGCGCTGCTCGAAAAGGGAATTCCTTCCTTCGGTCCGCTAAAACAGCTTGCGCAACTCGAAGCAAGCAAGTCCTATTGCCGCGGGCTGTTGGCAAGGCACGGCATTGCCGGCCTGCCCGAATTTCGAGTGTTTGAAAATGCTGACGGCCTCGAAAGTTACCTCAATTCCCTTGGAGAGTGCGTGGTGAAGGCCGACGGCCTTGCAGGAGGCAAGGGCGTGAAAGTGTGGGGCGAGCACCTCCAAAATTCAGCGGATGCAATTGCATTTGCCGAGTCAATCCTCGCTTCAGGCAGCAAGGTCTTGGTGGAGGAGAAGCTCGAGGGCGAGGAGTTCAGCCTGATGTCAATTGCCGACGGCCGCACCGTGCTTGACTGCCCGCTGGTGCAGGATCACAAGCGCGCGCACGAAGGCGACACCGGCCCTAACACCGGGGGGATGGGCAGCTACTCCTGCGAGGACCATTCGCTTCCCTTCCTGGATGAAAGCGACTTGAAGGAGGCGCACGCAATTACGGAGAAAGTGATGGCCGCGCTCAATAAGGAAACTCGCCTCGATTTCAAGGGAGTGCTTTACGGCGGCTTCATGGCAACCGCCGATGGGGTGAAGCTCCTTGAATACAACGTTCGCTTTGGCGGCCCCGAGGCAATGAACGTCCTGCCAATTATGGAAAACGATTTTGCCGAAGTTTGCAAGGCGGTTGTTGAGTCTCGGCTGCACGAGGTTGACTTGCGATTCGCTCCCCTTGCCACCGTGTGCAAGTATGTAGTGCCTAAAGGCTATCCCGACGCGCCGCACAAGGGTGGCGAAATAATTGTTGATGAAAGCGCATTAAGGGCCGCCGGCGCGAAAACCTATTTCGGCAGCGTTGAGGCGAAAGGTGGGAAGCTTTTCGCACTTGGTTCGCGTGCAGTTGCCGTCCTTGGGGTTGGAAATAATTTGGCGGAGGCCGAGCGCAAGGCAGAGGTTGGCACCAGCTGCATCAGCGGGCAAGTTTTCCACCGCAAGGACATCGGTACTTCCGGCCTTGTGCAAAAGCGCGTCGACCATATGCGCGCATTAAGGGGTTGAAAAATGTCCTTCAAGCAAATCCTAGCGATTCCCGGCATCAAGCCGGTGCTGTTCACGCTTTTCAGGATGAGCTTCGGTTTTGGCGTCATCCTCCCCATCATCCCGTTCTACGCGACTTCGCTTGGCGCAAAACCGTTCGAGCTTGGCATGCTTACCGCGACGTTCGCGTTCATGAGCCTTGTCTTCGGCCCAGTTGCAGGCAAGCTCGGCGATCGCTTCGGCAGGCGCAAGGTGCTGCTTGCCGGAACCGCTGCTTTTTCAATCGGCTACGTGGTCTTTGCCTTCTCGACTTCGTTGTGGATGGCTTTCCTTGCGCGGGCGATTGAAGGCATTGCCGCGGCTGCCATTTTCCCCTCGTGCATTTCGCTTCTCTCCGACTACACGAGCAACGAGCAGCGGGGGCGCGCAATGGGATTGATGGGAATGACTTTCTCGCTCGGCTTCATCATCGGGCCGGCTTTTGGGGGAATCGCCTCGGCAATTTCAGTGCGCGACGCTTTTCTCCTCTCATCCTTGCTTGCGGCCTTGAATTTCGCTGCCGTGTTCTTCCAGCTTCGCGAGCCGCGCGAAAAGCCTGAGGGCATGGACATCACCGGCAAGGAAATTTCCCTCCTTGAGCACCTCTCGTCCCCGCTCTTGGTGCTTTTCCTCTCCACCTTCATGATTACGTTCATGATAGGCGGCCTTGACGCAACTCTTGCGCTTTACACTGGCGAGCGGCTGGGCTTTTCCTCGCCGCAAGTTGGCATCATCTTCACTTACGTCGGCTTTCTCATCCTGGCAATGCAATTCATTAGCGGGGGACTCGTCAACAAGTTCGGCGAAATCCGCCTTATCCAAGCTGGCCTTTTGCTTTCAGGTTTGGGCTTTTTCCTGCTTTCATTCGCCTCCGACTGGGTTTCGCTGCTCATTCCAATAGCGGTTTTCATCGCGGGCAACGCGCTTGTCTTCCCTTCAGTAAATTCGCTAATCACAAAGCGCGTTTCCGGAAAGCGCGGCGCGGTCCTCGGCTTGAACTCGTCATTCCAGTCAGGCGGCCAGATGGTCGGGCCGCTGCTCGGCGGCTTTCTCTTCGGCATCAACCACTCTTATGCCTTCCTCGGCCTCGCCCTCTGCATCTGGGCGTACTTTATCGCCTTCACTTTCATCGGAGCGGGGAAACTCGCCGCGCCGGTCAAATAGGCTTCTCCGCCGCTTCCAGCGTATTCAGCAAGAGCATGGCGACAGTCATCGCCCCGATCCGGGGATTTTGGCTTCTTCAAATTTGATGTTGGGGTTATTTGAATAGGCTGCCTTAAGCTTTGCGTCAACCGCACTTTTGAGTATGCTGTCCTTTTCATAAAATCCGGCATCAAATTCAAGGGGAACCTCAAATGTACGTGAAGTTCCCGCGAAATCAAATGTTTTAATTGATTTTCCGGCCGGAAGAGGCTCGATTTTACCCTTAACAATAGTGGCTGCCGTGTCTTCGGTAAGAATTCCTACGGGCAATAGAGTAACGGACTTCGAAAAGGCAGACCCTTGTGAAAGGACTACGGCATAAACCGGTTCTGAGTTGGGTTCTAATCTTAGTTGGTATATCTTTAAATCTCTAACCGGGCCGTTTGCTTTGTAAAATTGGTTTATAGTAAAGCCTACGGTGGGAACACTTTGACTTTCATCCGGTTTACCTACGGTAGGTTCCCGCTTTGCCGCCGGCGTAGGTTGTTGTTTCTTTGCAATTGAGAGGGGCTCTTTAGGCAATTGCCTTGGTTCATCAACTTTATATCTTCCTCCCTCTTCTAAATTCTGTTTAAGTGCAGCATATGCCGTTTTAGCCAAAGGCGTTTGTGCGCTTACGTCCGTATAGTCGTAGTATTCGAGCTTGATGTCGCCTTTGCCTACTAATATACTCGAATCGCTAAAGTCGAGGCCTGCCTCTATCATTGAAGCGATTCCTTTATCCGTTACGAAGCCAACAATGCTAACGCGGTCATTTAGCCCGAATACAGCCAATACGTTGCTTACCGCGCTATCTTCAAGCCCATTAAACCTAAAACGCGTTCTAACTAAAAACACGTCATAGCCGGCGGTTCCACCTAGCGGGTGCAGATTTCTTTTAAGGTCATCGGCGGTCATTGAAACCGGTTTCAGTGCGTTGCTTGATTTTTGGCCAATTAGCCCCCTTCTTGCCTTGATTAATTTGGAAATTATGGCGTCATCAACGATATTCGTTGCTGCAAGTGAATATCGGCCTTCTAAATCATCATATTTTAGCCTATACCACGAGCCAACTGGCTGTTCAAATTCAATTCCCATAATGTCGTCCAAAGCATTAGTGGCCGGGAAAGCCCATTCTTCGCCTTGGTATTCCATGACGTCATACGCTTTTTTATCAAACGAGCTAAACCCATTGTACTTGATTCTATAGTTTTCTCCGTCGACTACCCCTGAATAGTCAAATTGGCGCGGAGTAGGCGGTTGAATTACCGGTTCCGAAGGCTTTTGCTTGCCCCGGGGCTTGGTAGGCGCGGTTTTTCTTTTAGTGGCTCGAGTGGCTTTTTTAGGCTGGTTTGTGCCATAACCTCCATATTTTGCGTCCGCTACGGCTTTGATACCATACTTGACGTCGCTCCTGTCTAAAGTATTGAAATCTCGCGTCAGCATTTTGACGAAGTTAGCGTATTCAGCTTCGGTAGTGAAAATTGTTGAAGAAAACGGGGTAAACTTAACCGAGTCCTCCGGCAACATGTCGGAGTACCATTGGTTGCTTTTGAAAGTTCCCTTGTAATTGTCAAAAAGTGTCGCATACGCCTCTTCCGGCACTATGCCGAGTAAATTGTAAACCCCGTCTTTTAGGATATAAAGAACTCGCGCCTTTACCGGAAGCTTGGGATTCAGGTGTTTAACCGTATCCCATCCTGTATTCACCGTCCGTATACCTATTTGACCGCCTTGCACCCCTAAGTCCGCTCTCAGCGACTTTGGAGTTACGACTTGTGGCCCGCCTTCAACTGTTTTTTTCAACTTAGTTGAACGTGCAGCCTCCACCTTTGCTCTTTCAGGATTTGCGATTTCATTTACTAGCCTTGTTTTTTGTGCTTCAACCTCAGGGGTACTTTTTTCAACCATTCTCCAGAGGTCTACTGGAACTTGCCCTGTGTCAAGTCTCCCGCCGGGCTGTTCGCCAAAATCTGTTGCCAGGCCTAAGTAACCTTCCGCGCCATCCATACCTTGAGATTCAAATGTAAAGGCTTGCTTGGTTTTGGGGGTAATCTTTATTTTTACCTGGCAAACGCTGCAGGCAAGCGATCCTCTTATTTCCAAAAATGGAAAGTGCGCAGTTGGCGGAAGCGATTCCTCGACCATAACGGTTTCTGAATGCACCTCGCCGGGTTTGGCCGCCGGAACGGAGGCGCTTTCCTGCGCCAGCCCTTGAACTTCGCCCATTCCTTCAATGACTTCGGGCGCGGCTTCTCGCAGCCGCACTTTGCCCAAGGTCGGCGATTCCTTTAGGCCCTTGTAGCCGGCGTGAAGCACTGGAACAGCAGAGGAAACAAAAATAGCCGCTTGGCAGAAGCGGGTTGCTTGCGCGTCCTTAATTTTCGCGTTCACGGCAGCAAGCTCGGAGTCGGTGAGCTTGCGCGCATTGTTGCCGAGATTCTTCTGGGCTTCAAGCTGAGCAATCAACCCGCTTGTTTCCCGGTAGCCGTTTGCGCCTGCAACAACGCCCCAGAGGGCAAGTGAAGAATGGGCCGCCTTGCCGATACCAACTTGCGGAACAAAAGCGGAGACTGCTAATATGGGGACGTTTTGCAAGTCCATGAGGCCGAAGAAGCACTGTGCAAACGGCGTTTCGTGCCACAACTGTTCCCGTGGGAAGTTTATCATCCCAGTAATGGCCTTCCTGCGCGTTTGCTCGTTTGGCGTGAGGGCGGCCAAGGAACGGTAGCAGTAGTAAGCATCGGTCTTGCGTCCAAAAATATCCGGTTGTTGGCAAATTCCGAGCAGGTAGCTGTCAAACGAGCCGCACTTTTCCGAAGCCGGGTAACAGGCCGTCAGGGCTGCGTACACGGGGTTGCCTTTGAGCTCCGCGTAGCTGTTCCTGACGTCAATCGCGCTGCCGGCTACGTAGCTGACGTCAGAAGAATGCTGAGTGTAAAACTTGAGCTGGTCTGCAAACGATTTGGAGGTATAAAATTCCACAAGAATTTTCTTTGCTTTTTTAGGCAAGCAGTCTGTCATTTCCCCAAGCTTGCTGGCATATTCATCAGCTTCGTCCTTGGAGTTGAAGCCCTTGAGGTTTGCGGATGAAAAAGCGTGAAACGGCCTTAACTTTGACGTGTCAGTAACGCTCGCCGCCATATCAGACAGCACGTGCTCGTCCTTCACGTATTGTCCAATAAGCCGGCTGGCCTGCGCCAGCTGTTCAGGACTTTCGACGCACTTTTCCTTAAACTCCTGCAGGCTCCAGCCCTTTTCCTTCAGGTAATACTTCAGGTTGGTGATGCCGAAGTGCTGGCCCCGCAACTGGCTGTAGCCGGCAATCAAATTATTGTTGATGGCGTCCGTCTCAAAAAACCCTGCTGGATTCGCGGAGGCGGGCTTGGCATTTTCCCTTTCTTTGTAGGCGTTTTCCGTCAGACTGCTTTCAACTTCAAGAATGTTAAGGACGTCCTTGTGCGAGAGCTTGTCTTCGCCCGCCGGCGCCTTTGCCGCAGATGGCAGAGCGTATGCCTTGGAGACGCACTTGGAGTTTGCCTTCAGGCCCAAATTCTGTGGAATGAGCCGGTCTTCCCACCTGCAGAATGGAATTTGCACGCATTTCTGCTTTTCGGCAATTTCCGTGCACGAATGGCGGTCTATGAACACAAAGGAAGCCTTCAAAAGCTTGTCATGGCGGTAGAGCCTCGCTTCATAAAGCTGGTCTGGATGCACCTGCTGGCCGTGCGTCCCCCCAAGGCCCCACCGCTTTTCCACCCTGCATTCACCGGTGCTTTCTGGGTTCACGCTTGCGGGGCCTGCGTGCGAGATTGGAGTGGATTGGCTGCCGAACTTGCAGAGGACCATGAAGTGATTCGGGTTTTTCAGCGGGTGGTTGCCCTTGTTTTCAAGGCGGTTGTGGAAAAAGGCAACCGCCACTTGGTTTTCAAAAGAAACGTCGTAGACTTTGAGGGTGAATTCCCTGAGAAAATCCCCCAGCCGGCGTGTGTCCTCTTCGCTTAAGCGCACTGTTGACCTTGTTTCAGGCATCGTCGAGTAGGTTCCGGTATAAGCATTTTGGGCCTTGAACTTGAATGAAAATGAGGTCGTAAAGTATTGTGTTATGCCCTCTGGGGATTTTGCAGGCCCCCATTCGCCGCCGCTTCTGACGACCCTGGCAATTCTCGGTCCCATCGTTATCCCCTTGGGCTTGAGAAAATCGCCTGCGTCCGCAAAAAACACGGGGCTGGCCGCTTCCTGATTTTCCCCGGCCAAAAAGGAGATGGGTTTTTCGTTTGCAGCCAAATTCGCTTCCGGTGCGTCTGGTTCGGCCGAAGTTGACTCCAGCTTATTTGGCACATCCGACTCGCCGTCCCAAGCTTCGTAAGAAAAAACCGGGATTATCTCGCCGTCGCTGATTGCAGGCGGTGTTATTGTAAACAAAATGTTTGAGGTTCCTTTTTCTGAAACAATTTGGTCAAGGGCGGGAATCACGGGCGTTCCTTTGCCGTCGTCGAAGCTGATTTGGCACGGTTCGGTTGAAGCAAAGCCAATGTCCGCCATGAATTGCAAAGGCAGGGTGTCGCCGCTTCCCCCGTTTTTCTTCACGTAGTCTGGAAGGTAGCTTAGCCATTCTTGGATATATTGCTTGAAATCAGCGCAGGATGCATGCGAGTCGCGGAAATATTTAAGGGAGTCCGGAGCATCTGGCGACAAATCCGCGGAGCTGGGGTTGAATGCAAATTTGAATGACTCAGGGAGGGCGTCAAATGCAGTCAAGCCTGGTGGCAGTTCGGGCCCGCCCGTTTCCTCCGGGGAAAGGGTTTTGCCGCCGTTGTTTAAAACTACAAATCCGCCAGTAATCGGGTTTTCCGCCGTTTGAACGTCTATGGAGTTCTCCGGCTCGGGCTCAACGTCCAGTTTCACCTTGATGTCAAGTTCGCTAGTAGCTTCCGCTTGCAATCCCGTCCGTATGATTAAATCTCCCGAAATTTGCGTAGTTCCATCCGCAATTTTCTTAAAATCCTGCCGGCATTCATTCGAACCGGGAGTTATTTGGATTTCAATTGAGTTGCAAGTGTCACCCTCGCACGGTTCAACGCGCTTTACGGATATTATGCAACCTTCGAGTCCTTTTGTCTTGTATAATATCTCGCCCGTCGGCAGGGAAAACCCTATCGGCAACTGCCGCACTATTCTTTCAACCGGGTTTTCCGGATTAACCGACCCGCTAATCAGCGGGTTGTCTGGAGTTAACTGGAACTGCGCGTCTGTTTGCGCCGGCGTAATAAATTCATCCGCATTGAAGCCCCCGTTTTCGACAGACGCTGCGACTGAAGCAACCTCCTCTGGCCCGGCGCCCAGCTCGCTTTTTCCCTCCAGCAAGCGGGGGAAGGCATCTTTCAGTTGCAATAGGGCATTGTCCGGAACAGGGTTGCTTGTAACGAAGAGAATTTGTCCCGGCTCGGATGCCACAAGCGTAAATGATTTGGATGGTTGCAAAGTCACTTGCGTCGAATCAATGCCGATTTCACCCGTACCGCCGGTTTCAACCGGACTTTCTTGGGCCGACTGGAATTTCAGCACACTCGAACTTTTCTTTCCGTAGTGCAGCGACGTGATAGAGGCAGTAAGCGGAGCATCTCCGGTGTTTGCCAAAGCTACCGCCTCGAGCTGCACCCCATCTTTTTCAACCCTTTGATAATCGACTTGCAGTCCGTTCCTTAATGCGGCCTCTTGGCCTGTTTGAGCGGCCATAGCCGGCGCGTTTTCTGGGGTTTGAGGCGCAGGAGGCAAATTGTTTTCTTGCCTGCCGGGCGGCTGCTCCACGGATGGCGCCGGAACAATGGCCGTTGAAACAGCCGATGGGTTCAAGCCAACTGTTGCTGCGGGTGAGCTCGGGTTTACTGTTGCAGCCTGCCCGGGTTTTTCAGGAAAAAACGCCTGATGCAGGACAAAAACAGCGCCGAAAACAATACTGAGTATAAGCAGGAGGGAAAGTGTTTTGATGAGCCCAGTGTCCGAATGGGATTGTTCTTCCCAAAGTCGTTTTTCCATTGATGGTTAAGTTGATGTAACGGCTCTTTTAAACCCTTATCTCCGACGGACTTTGGTGGAAAAAAATCTATCTAACTTCATTAAACATCAGCGCAGCATCCCAGCTGCTTCAAGCGTATTTTGCAGCAGCATCGCGACAGTCGTAGGCCCCACTCCGCCGGGAACCGGCGTGATGAAAGAAGCTTTTTGTGCAACCGCGTCAAAATCAACGTCCCCGACAGTTTCTCCGTTGAGCTTGCTTATTCCCACATCGACTACAACCGCGCCCGGCTTCACCATTTCTGCACTGACGAGGCCGGGCTTGCCAACGCAGCTTACGAGCACGTCCGCCTGCAAGGTTTTCTCCTTCAATTCTTGCGTGAACTCGTTGCAGACAGTGACAGTCGCCATCTCGTTAAGCATCAGTAAGGCAATGGGCCTGCCCGTCTGCACTCCTTCGCCGATGACGCAAGCATTCTTTCCGCGCAGGCTTACGCCAGCGCGTTTGAGCAATTCCATTACCCCGCGTGCAGTCGCAGGCACAAAACCTCCCGGCCACCTGGCGGCAATTGCCCCAAGGCTTGCGCCAGTCAAGCCGTCCGCGTCCTTTTCGGGCGCAATTGACTCAAGCACCCGGCGTTTGTCAACTTGCTTTGGCAACGGAAGCTGGACGAGAATGCCGTGGATTCTTTCATCGGCGTTGAACGCCTTTATGGCTGCAATGACCTCTTCGGTTGAAGAGCTTGCCGGCATTTCCTTGACGATGCCGTAAAAGCCGCATTGCTCAGCTGCCCTGCGCTTCATTCCGACGTACAGCTGCGACGCTGAATCGTCTCCAACGAGTATGGCCGCAAGCCCGGGGACAATGCCTCGTTCGCGTTTCAGCTTGCCCGCCCGCTCGGCTATTGCCGCGAGGATTTCCTCGCTTGCCGCCTTGCCGTCAAGAATAAGTGCTGCCATTCTACTGCACCACGCTTGCCCTCTTGCCGTCCATCTTTATTTTTCCGTGCGCAAACCACTTGATGACTTGCGGGAAGAGTTTTTTCTCGGCCTCCTGCACGCGCGCCTTGAGCGACTCGGCAATGTCGCCGTCAAGCACCTTCACCGCTTCCTGCGCAATGATTGCCCCGCCGTCAACAGTCTCGTCAACGAAGTGGAACGTGCAGCCCGTCACCTTCACTCCGCTGTCAATAACGAGCTGGTGCACGTTTTTGTCCATCCCGCCTGGAAAGGAGGGCAGCAGCGAAGGGTGCACGTTGACAATGCGCCCGGCAAACTTTTGCACAAAAAAAGGCGAGAGAATTCGCATATAGCCCGCTAAGCAAACAAGCTGCACTCCCTTTTCTTCAAGCAGACGTGCGACTTCGCGGTCGAATTCCTCGCGCGAGGCGAACTTGCTCTTGTCGAGGACAATCGTTTCAATTCCTTGCTGCTTCGCGCGCTCGGCTGCATAGCACTCGCGGTCGCAAACGACGAGCTTGATTTCAGCAACGCCGGCAAGCTCGCCGTTCTTGGTGCTGTCAATGATTGCCTGCAGGTCAGT
>CAZPDD010000003.1:10048-20829 GCA_964585235.1 Microcaldota archaeon
AGGCCGTCGATTCCCATGTAGTTTAGGGAGTCGACGCCGAGCTCGCGGCGGATTTCCTCGATGCTCTTGTGGGGCGCGATTAGCTCCTTGTAGGTGGGAAAGTCAACTCCCATGAAGCACGGCGCGATGATGGGCGGGCAGCTGATGAGCAGGTGCACTTCCTTCGCCCCCGCCTCGCGAACTGTCTGCACTATCCGCTTCATCGTAGTTCCCCTTACGATGCTGTCGTCAACAAGGGCAACGCGCTTTCCTGCAACAAGCGAGGGGATTACGTTGAGCTTGAGCTTCACCATTGCCTTTCTCCGCTCGCTTCCCGGCATGATGAACGTCCGGTGCACGTAACGGTTTTTCTGCAACGCCTCTACGAGCTTAACTCCGGTTGCCCCCGAGTAGCCCATTGCCGCGCTCCTGCCAGAGTCTGGAATCGGCACCACGACGTCAATATTGTTTTTCAGGGATGGATACAATTCAGCAAATTTCTGCCCCAGCCTTTCGCGCACCCCAATCACGCCCTTGCCCTCGACCACGCTGTCGGGCCGCGCGATGTAAACCCACTCGAACATGCAATGTGCAGTGCGCTTTTCCGGCGCGACCACTTTTTCGGCCATCTTGCCGTCCTGCGCAATCACCAGCACTTCGCCGGGCTTCACATAGCGCGTAAGCTTAGCGCCAAGCGCGTCCAACACCGCGGTTTCGCTTGCAACTATCCTCGTGCCATTGCGTTCGCCAAGGCAAAGGGGCCTAAAGCCGTGGCCGTCGCGCAGGATTATAATGTCGCCCTTCTCGGTGAGCACGAAAAAGCAATAAGCCCCGTCCATCTTGTCCATCACTGCCGCGCAGGCGTCGAAATAATCCCTTCCGGCAAGCAGCTCGCCTTCAAGCAGGTAGCCGAGGCACTCCGTGTCGGTGGTGGTGTGAAAAGCGTGCCCGTGCTCCTCAAGCTCCTCGCGCAGCGCATGGTAGTTGACGAGGTTGCCGTTAAGGCCGATTGCAAGCTTGCCTGCCTTCGTCTCAACAACGAGGGGCTGGGCGTTTTCAATTGCGCTTGAGCCGGTTGTTGAATAGCGCACGTGGCCGACCCCGATATGGCCGGTAATGCGTTCCAAGTCCTCGGGTTGGAAAATCTCGCTGACAAGCCCCATTCCTTTTGAGACGTGCAGTTTGCCTTCGTCGAAAGTTGCCATGCCCGCGCTTTCCTGCCCCCTGTGTTGGAGCGAAAGAAGGCCCATGAATAAGTCTCCCGCAACTCTCTCGCCTGCGGGCGAGTGGATTGCAATCACGCCGCACTCGTCCTGCTTCTTCTCCTCCTCGACTTCGACGCTGAATGCATTTTGCAGCTTAATCATAATTTCATCTTCTCTCTACTCTTTCACGGTGATTTTCATCCCGCGCTCTGGCCCGACTGAGACGCTTGCGATGCGCACGCCCACAAGTGACTCAACTTTCTTTACGTACTCAACTGCCTGCTTGGGCAGGGCATCAAAGCCCTTTTCCCGGCCTTCGGTTGCGACGAAACGCCAGTCCTCGCCGCTCAGTTGCTCAAAGCCCTCCATCTCAACGTATTGGGGGGTTGCCTGCTCAAGTTCCGTCGAAAGCGCGGGCATTTTCTTGAGCACCCGCCGGTCCGGCATTTCGTAAGCAATGCAAATCTTGAGCTTGCTGATGCCACCAAGCACGTCGAGTTTTGTCAAGTGCAGTTGAGTAAAGCCGTTCAGCTCGTCGCTTGTCCGCAGCATGCAAACATCCAGCCAGCCGACGCGCCTCCGGCGGCCTGTTGTAGTCCCAAACTCCCCGCCTTTTTCCACCAAGAATTCCCCAAGCTCGTCCTGCAGTTCAGTTGGGAAAGGCCCGGTTCCAACCCGCGTGGTGTACGCCTTGGCAATGCCGTGGACTTCGTCAATGGCGCTTGGGCCGACTCCCGCGCCGATGCACGCCCCGCCCGCAATGGGGTGCGACGAGGTGACAAACGGGTAGGTGCCGAAAGTGTTGTCAAGCAGCGTCCCCTGCGCGCCCTCGAAAAGCACGCGCTTCCCCCGGCCCAAAGCCTCGTTAATTTCCCCGCTTGCGTCGCAGGAGAATTTCTCAAGCTCGCTTGCGGCGCGCGAGTATTCGTTGAACATTATTTTCTCAAGGCCGTGGTTTTCCTCTTCGACGGACTTGCCGCCGGATGTTTCAGCAAGCACTGTTTTTGCAACTGTCCTTTCGCTTATCTTCTGCGCAAGCGCCTTTTCGTCCAGGAATTCCGCAAAACGCAGTCCGGTGCGTGCGGTTGCGTCGGCATAGGCGGGGCCGATTCCCTGGCCGGTAGTGCCAATTGCCGCGCCAAGGCCGCTTTGCGCCTCGGCTTCCCTGTGCCAAGGCATCACCATTTGCGCGCGCACGTCAATGCCCAAGACATTTTCGTCAATCGCAATGCCGTTCTCGCGCAGCTCCTTTATTTCGCCAAGCAGCTTGAGCGGGTCAACTACCACGCCGGCACAAACGAGGCTGCGCCTTCGGCGCACCACGCCGGTTGGCAGCAGGTGCAGCTTGTGCTTTCGCCCCTCTGCAACTACCGTGTGGCCCGCGTTGCTGCCGCCCTGGTAGCGAGCTACTATGTCGGCGGTTTCCGACAACTCGTCGACAATCCTCCCTTTGCCCTCGTCGCCGAACTGCGCGCCAACTACAACAATCCCGCGTCCCTTCATTTAAGTCACCACTTCTGCCATCCTTTGCTGCAAAACCGCCTGCTTGAGTTCAACTGCAATGCGCCTGCCTACGCTAATTGGCTCGTGCCAAAGCGCTTGAGAATAGGGAGTGAAACGCGTTCCCGGCGAGCCCGGCACGCGCAGCGAAGCGTCAAAGACCACAAAAATTTCCTTCGTGCCTTCCTGCGCAATCGCTCCCTGAAGCGCAAACGGCCCGATGATGCCCGGCGCGTACTCCTGCGCGCACGTTTTGGCGAATTTTTCACCTGCCTCGAAAGCCTGTTCAAGCAGGCTTTCGCGAACTGTCGCGGCCACGTGCCCCACTTCGACGTTGCTTTCCGTCACTCCGTCCTGCATTGCCTGCAACTGCTGCGCTGCTGGAAGGCGCAAGAGGCCGTCGATGTTCGTCTGGCGCCTAAAGTCAGTGCCAAGAAGTTCCAGCTCGCCGGTGAGGGGCGATTGGAAGAAGTTGAAGTTCACCTGCGCACCGATGATGAATTCCTCAATTGGCGCGCTTTCAATGCCTTTCCTGCTCACGATGCCTTTTGCCACAAGCTCGTCCGCCTTTTCGTGAAATTCATGCTCGCTTGCGGCGAGGAAGAAAGCGCGCTCGTAGTAGCCGCGCCTCTCGTCAACAGCCTTGACAATCGCAAGCGAGCTTATTTCAGACGGCGTCTTGAACTTGCGGGGCATGCGCAGGCCCGCTTTCGCGAACAAATAGTCCTGGTCTTTAGGCCCGCCGCGTTCTTCCGCGCGCATCAGCATTCGATTTCCGAAAATGGGGACGACGAATTTGCTTTCAACAGCGTCGTAACCACAATATGCCGTGAGGGACTTGCTGGGAATGAAGATGGAACTCTTGGCCCGCAGCATTGCAACGGTTTTTTCCCCGGTTGCATCGGCAAACTTATCGACCATCAGCACCTCGTCAACGCACCCGGCGGGCCGGCCGAAGATTTGCCTGCTGGCGTAGTATTTGGCATAGGTTTTTTCCCGCCCCTTTGCGCAAACAACGAGCGTTGGCAGGCCCTCGGCCTTGGCGCCTTCGCAAACGTCGAGCGCGCTGTGGCTGCCAAGCGCCGCTACCGTTATTTTTTGCGCGTCGTACCCCTCAAGCAATTCTTTTGCGTGCATTTCGTTCACTTAATTTACGTCACGACTTCGTCAAGCCTGTCCTGCTCAATTGCCTTTCTAATCTCAAGGGCGATGCGGTTGCCGGTTGTCATCGGCCTGTCGTAGCGAATGGAAGTATAGGGCGTGGTCGGTACGAAGCAGTTGGTGCCCGCGACTATTCGCGCGCTTACTTCGATGACGTAAAACTCCTCTTCGGGCGTGATGATGGTCTCGAGGCAGAACGGGCCGTAAAGCCCCTTGGGGCCGGCAATTTCGCGGCTTGCGTTTACGAGCTTCTCGCCCATCTCAATCGCATCTGCAAGAAGCGATTCGCGCAGCACGAGGGGGATGTTTCCGACAACAAGGAAGGAAGGCTCGATCTCAACTCCCTGCTGCTGCTTGAGGGGGATGCGGCCCAGCGAGTCGACGTTTGTCTCGTACCGCTTGTCCATGCTCATTATCTCGACCTCGCCGTTGAGGCTTGAGTGGAAGTAGTGCATGAAGAAAGGCACGCCGATTATGTATTCCTGTATGATGTGCGGGTCGTGGCCGAACTTTTCTATCCCGCGGTCGAGTTCAGTCTCGTTTTTCGCGAAGAAATATCCCTTGCCGCCGCGCGCGCCGTAGTACTTGACTATAGTTGGCCTGTCGATGTCCGCGCCGCTTTTGAACAAGTCCGGCACTTTCAAGCCGGCTTTTGTCAGCCACTCGCGCTGCTTCATCCGATCGGACTCCCAGTCGAGGATTTCCTTGTTGCCGTAGTACTTGACGCGCATGCGCTTGTTCTGCTCAACAGTCAGGTAGGAGTTGAAGCTGCCGTGGGGTATGACAATGGCGTTTTCGTCAATGAGCTTTTGCTCGATTTCGGGGAACTTGCTGTAATGCTCTATCTCAATTATCTGGTCGGCTACGCCGAAGGCGCGGTAGATGCGCGAGGCCTTCGGGGTTGTCACGACTATTGTCTCAAAGCCCTCTTCTTTCGCGCCCTTGAGAATCTGCAGCGCGCTGTGGCTTCCTATTGTCGCAATCTTGTAGTCCTTTTCCATTTTCACACCGTTATGCCAGCTTTTCCTGTGCGTAAGCAACTGCGTTTTCAAAAACTTTCAATCCTGCGCCCTTTTCACCAACGGGCTCTCTCGTCCATCGGGGATGGTTTGTCTTGTGGCTGAAACCTTCGGGATGCGGCATCATTCCGTAGACGCGGCCCGTCCCGTCGCAAATTCCCGCGACATTTTCCTGCGAGCCGTTGGGGTTGCAAGGATAACCCGCAAGCTCTCCTGCCTTGTCGACGTACTGGGCAACCACCTGCTGGTTTTGCCTCATTTCCTTGAGCGTGCCCTCGTCGCCGACTACGAACTTGCCCTCGCCGTGGCGCACAGGGAGGTAAATCCCGTCGATTTTCCTCGTCCACACGCACTTGCTGTGTGAGTTGAAACGCAGATAAACCCACCTGTCCTCAAATCGGCCGGAGTCGTTGAACGTGAGGGTGGTTGTCTGCTCAAAGTACTTCCCGTTGGTCGCGGGAAGGAGGCCGAGCTTGGCAAGCGCCTGAAAGCCGTTGCAAATCCCGACTACCAGCTTTCCCGAGTCGATGAATTCCTGCAGTTCCTTCTTTAAGCCGAACTTGAACTTGTTCGCAAGCACTTTCCCGCTTCCCAAATCGTCGCCGAAGCTGAAGCCTCCGGGGAAGGCAAGAATGTGGTAGTCCGCAAGCTTCTTTGCGCCTGCCACGAGGTCGTTCACGTGCACGCGCTCGGCAGACGCCCCGGCCTTTTCAAACGCAAACTTCGTCTCATAGTCGCAGTTGATGCCAAACCCGTAAAGCACGCAAGCCTTGACAACCATTTTTTTCACAACCTTAAGTTTCCTTTTTTAAATTTCAAACGCCAAGGGGCGCCTGCCACGCCTTCTTCAATTCGGCCAGGCTGAGGTCGATTATTTTGTTTCCCTTGAGCCCGTGCGCAACTAGCTTCTTTTCCGCCGTCACTTCTCCAACCCGGCCGAAGCTGCTTCCCTCCAGTTCCTTTTCGAGCTTTTCCGCATTCTCCTTTTTCACCGTGACTACGAACCGCCCCGCGCTTTCGCTGAAAAGAAGGAAGTCGTCGCGCTTAACGCCGCCTGCACGGGGCGCTTTCACAAGTTCAATTTTCACGCCAAGGCCTCCGGCGAAAGCCGTTTCCGCAAGTGCAACCCCAAGCCCTCCGTCGCTGGCGTCGTGGCAGCTTGCAACCAACCCTGCTGAAATTGCATTGCCCAGGGCGGCATATAGTTTTTTGTTCGCGTCAAAATCAATTTTAGGCACGGAATTGCCTACTGCTCCTTGCGTTGCATAATACTCGCTTGCCCCAAGTTCGTTTGCAGTAGTGCCTAAAACGTACACGAGGTCCCCCGGGGCCTTTGCATCCATGGTCACGGCCTTGGTCGCATCGCTGATTTTCCCAATTGCAGTGACAAGCAGCGTGGGGGGGATGCTATGCCGCTCTCCGCCTGGCGCAACAAAGTCGTTCTTCATGCTGTCCTTTCCGCTCACTAGGGGCATTCCGTATGCAACGCATGCATCACGAAGCCCTTCGCATGCGCGTACGAGCTGCGCCAGCTTGTACCCTGCGCCAGGGTTGCTTGGCCCAGGCAGGGGGTCGCACCAGCTGAAGTTGTCAAGCCCGGCAATGCGGTCCAAGTCGCCCCCTACGCAAACGTAATTGCGCACCGCCTCGTCAACCGCGTTGGCTGCCATCCAATAGGCGTCGATTGCGGAGTACTTGGGGCAAATGCCGTTTGAAACAACCAGTGCCGAATTGGATTGCAGCACTGGCCGCACCACGCCGGCGTCGCTTGGACCGTCGTTGTCCGCACCAGTAAGGGGTTTTACCACGCTGCCTCCCTGGACTTCGTGGTCGTACTGCCTCACTACGTACTCCTTGCTGCAGGCATTGAGGCGTGAAAGCATTTGCTTGAGGCAGTGGTTGTAGTCAGGCGGCTCAAATACAACCGGCTCTTTTTGCACCGGCTTTTCCCACCTTGCGCAAAGCCGCATTTGCGGCACGCCTTCGTGCAGGAACTGCATGTCAAGGAAGGCAACGGTCTTGCCGTTGTGCAGGCAATGGAATTTCCCGCTTGAGGTGAATTGCCCAAGCACGCTTGCCTCAACCCCGTGCTTGGCTGCAAGCAACTCAAGTTCCCCGAGCTTTTGCGGAGGCACTGCAACAGTCATCCTCTCCTGCGACTCGCTCACGAGGATTTCCCACGGGAGAAGGCCGGGGTACTTGAGTGGCGCGGCGTCAAGGTGCATTTCAAACCCGCCGCAAAGGGATGCCATCTCGCCCACGCTGCTGCTAAGCCCGCCGGCTCCGTTGTCGGTAATCGCAGTATAACATCCTTCGTCGCGCGCCTCGAGGAGGAAGTCCGCCATTTTCTTTTGCGTGATGGGGTCGCCGAGCTGCACCGCGCTTGCGGGCGAGCTCTCGTCCATTTTCATAGAGGAGGAAGTCGCCCCGTGAATGCCGTCCTTGCCGATGCGGCCGCCACACATCACAATCAAGTCGCCTGAGGAAACACGCTTCTTTGCCGAGGGGACGCCGTTGACTTCCTTAGGCAGCAGCCCTGCGGTGCCGCAGTAGACAAGCGGCCTGGCGGCGAAGCCCTCGTGAAAGACGACGCAGCCGTTTACGGTCGGCACGCCGCTCTTGTTGCCCCCGTCCTGCACCCCCCTGCGCACTCCCTCAAAAACCCTTTTCGGCGCAAGCACTCCGGCTGGAACCTGCGTGCTAGGGGGGGCAAAGCAAAAGACGTCGGTGTTGAACAACAGTTTCGCACCAAGGCCCGCGCCCATTACGTCGCGGTTGACGCCAACTATCCCCGTAAGCGCGCCGCCGTACGGGTCTAAGGCGCTTGGCCAGTTGTGCGTCTCGACCTTGATTGCCACGTCCCACTGCGAGTCAAATCCAACAATTCCTGCATTGTCGGTAAACACGCTGACAAGCCACGGCTTTGCCAACGCCTGGGTCGCGCCGCGAATGTACGTCTTGAAAAGCGAGTTGATAGTCTTGCCTTCCCCCGTCTCCCCGTCATCGTACTCTATTAGGGCGTTGAAAATCTTGTGCTTGCAGTGCTCGCTCCACGTTTGTGCAATTGCCTCGAGCTCGGCGTCGGTCGGCTCTGAACCGAGGCCAACTTCCCGCCGTTCGTTTTGCACGCTTGCTTGGCCGAAATAGCCCTTCACTGCGGCAAGCTCGGGTTGGGAGAGCGCGAGGAGCCGATGCGCGCTCAACTGCAGGAGCTGAGTGTCGCCCGCGCTGCTGACGGCAATCTCCTGCGCGCCGAGCTCCGTCGTACTTATTTTAACGGCTGGGACGTGCGGCTCAAACCCAATTTCTCCACTCCATTCGCGGGAGCTCTTTATCCGCGCCGTCTCAATCAAGCCGTTGGCCAACAGGCCCCTGGCAATTGCCTGCGCAGCCTCGAACGAGGCAATTCCTTTGAGCAGGTACTGCCTTGACGAATAGACTCCGCCAATAAGCTTGCGCCCCAGCGCGTCTTCAATTGCCTCGCGGGCGGTTGCACCGGCGTTGTCAGTCACGCCGGGCTTATACCCCACTTCAATGGCGTAATCGAATTCGCTTGAGGCCGCTAGGGGCCGGTCAACCGCGTAGTCGTTGACAATCGCGTCGGCAAAAACTTCCTTTGCCAAGAAGTTGAGTTCAGTGTTATTCAACTCCTCTTCAATCGTGTAGGCCTCAACAGTCCTCACTTTCTCAACAGCGATTCCCAGCTGTTCGGCCGCCTGCTTGGCAGTCTTCTCGCCAAGCGCGTCGCGCATTCCCTGCTTGAAGCCCACTTCAATCCTGTGTGCCATCTTTTTTTCTCCCCGTCAAGTCAACAAAAATCCGTGAATTTTCTTCCGGTGATTTTCTCAAATGCCTCTTCGTACTTTCGCCTCGTCTCAGCAACCACCTCTGGGGGCAGTTCGGGTCCCGGATAGGACTTGTTCCAGCCCGTGCCGGCAGCGTAGTCCCGCACGTACTGCTTGTCGAAGCTCTTCTGTCCCCTTCCCTCGGCATACTCGGCTGCAGGCCAGAAGCGCGAGCTGTCGGGCGTGAGCACCTCGTCTGCAAGCACCAGGCGGCCGTCCACTAAGCCAAATTCGAACTTCGTGTCTGCAATGATGATGCCCCGTTCCCTGCCGTGGGCCTCGGCGAGCTTGTAGATGCTTATGCTAAGCTCGCGAAGCCGGTTTGCAGTTTCAGTGCCAACGGCCTTTTCGACGTAATCAAACCCTATGTTCTCGTCGTGCCCCGTCTCTGCTTTAGTTGCGGGAGTGAAGATTGGTTCGGAGAGCTTGGCACTTTCCCGCAGGCCCGGCGGCAGTTTTATCCCGCACACTTCGCTAGTTTTCTGGTAGTCGCTCCAGCCGCTGCCGGTAAGATAGCCGCGAACCACGCACTCCACCGGCAGCATTTGCGCCTTCTTCACGATGATGCTGCGTCCGGCCAGTTCGGGAAAACGCCTTAGCTCTTGCGGGAATTTCTCAAAATCGCTTTCGAGCAAGTGGTTTTCAACAATCTCCCGCGTTTTTTCAAACCAGAAATTGCTCAGCTGCGTCAGCATAGCGCCCTTGCCCGGAATCGGGGTAGGCAGCACGACGTCATATACGCTTATGCGGTCGGTTGCAACAAACAGCAGCGAATCCCCCAAGTCGTAGACGTCGCGCACTTTGCCGCGCCGCACGAGCTTCAGGCCCTGCAACTGCGTTTGTGAAATTGCTTCAGACATTTATTTCCCCACTCCTAACCGCGTCTATAAATTCCTGCACTACGGGATTTTTTTTCTTGGGATGCTTTACTTTAGATAGCGAGTCCTTCACGAACGCAGCTGCGGAATCCGATTCAAGGTTCTTGAGAAAATCTCTCTTGTTTTGCAATCTATTTCTCGCCTCAGGGGCAGCCCTGGCGAAAGTCGTCCTTACTTTGTTCTCTTTCGCAGGCAATCCCTTCACCATGCCTTCAATTCCATCGAGGATGCTTTCAGCCGAGTCAATTGTTCCTGTGACTCCTTGAGCCCCATGTTCCTTATAGCTAAGGGCGGCTTCAATCAAGAAAACCGTCGGGGAGGAGTGTATCGCGTGGTTGACCAAAGCTTTTCTGTGCGCTTCCACCCCTTTTGCGTCAGCCACGAATTTCTGCATGAACTCAAGCCAGTTTTCCTTCGCGCCCTTGGCCCTGAGGTTTGGAAGCGCCTGTTCAAACCTGCTGTTTTTGTAATCGGCCGAAATCCTCTCCCACATTTTCTCCACCATTCAACTGAATTCTATTTCCTTGCCCTTGTAGAGTATCTTCACTTTCCCCGAATCCGTAATGTGGCCTATGCTTTCACCTTCGCCAAGGGCCGCAATTGCGTCGTCCTCATCCCCGGAGGCCACGATTGCAGCAAAGCCCCAGCCCATGTTGAACCGCCTGAACATCTCCCCGTCGCTGACGTTTCCTGCACGCTGTATGGCGTTGAAGATTTCGTGGGGCGAAAAGTTGTTAAACTCGAAGCCAAGCCTCCCGTTACCAAACGTTGACATGAATTTCGCGTAAGCATCGCCCGTGATGTGGGCAGCAGCCTTTACCTGCACTTTCGCAAACAGCTTGAGCGCCTGCTTGACGTAAATTCGCGAAGGCGTCAGCGCCTCAAGCACGAGCTCCCGGTCAAGTCCGTCCACTCGCGCAAAGGCATCGTACTTGCCTCCCCATTTCTTGAAAAGCGAGTGGCGTGCAAGCGACACGCCGTTGCACTGCAGGCCGCTTGAGCGCAGGCCGATGATGGCGTCGCCCGGCTGCAGGTCCTCCGCACGAATTATTTTATCCTCGCGAACTTCCCCCACGCAATCCCCGTTGAGCACGTAAGGCGAGCTGAGCATGTCGCCCAGCCCGGCAGTCCCTCCTCCAAGCACTGCACAACCCGCCGCCCGCGCCCCAACGGCAATTCCATCATTCATCTCCG
>CAZPDD010000004.1:0-20796 GCA_964585235.1 Microcaldota archaeon
CGCTTACTACGGCTTCGTTTCGGCTCTTGAGGAGCATGGCGTGCCTTTCTCAAAATATTTCCTCGAGCCCATCGAGGGCCGCGGCATCCCAAGCATGCCTGTCTTTATAGGCTTGCTGCTTGCGCTTGGCTTGCTCATCGCCCTTGCCTTCTCGCATTCAGTTTTCTTTGGTCCGCAGAACGAATTCTCCGTAGTTGCCTTCGCAAACGGCGCGAAGCTTGACGGCGCGGTTGTGACAGTTTCCGATGTAAATGGGCGCGTCATTGCAACTTCAACAACTGCCAACGGCGGCGTTGCCTTATTCAAGGGCCTCCCCGGCCGCTTTACCGTCACGGCAAAGTACGCAGGGCTGGTTGCCTCGGCGGAGAGCGAGGAGTTCTCGCGTCCCGCGTTGCTTTCCGCCCGCACGCTTTCGGTGCAGTTTTTCAAGCCCGGTCAAGCGCCTTCCTCCCAGCCCGGTTCAAGTGGCACAGTCACCCTGCAGGTCGTTGATGCCTCGACGCTAGCGCCAATCCAGGACGCGAGCGTTCTAGTTGTCATCGGAGACGACCTCAGGCGCCTGACTGCCGACGATACCGGCAAGGTTTCATTCACCGCCGCATTGGGGATGCCCATCAAGCTGCGAGTTAGCGCGGACGGCTACCGCACGAACTCACTTTCAATCACCGCCTCGACGTCGCTTGCGCAAGTCACGCTTTCATCCATCAACTCGCCTGCCACATCCCTTGCCTTCTCAAGCGAACCCGGTTCGAACATTGCTTTTGATGCAAAAGTGCAGGTGCAGGATGGCCAGGGCAACGCAGTTTCGCAAGGCACGCTTGCCATTTTCGATTCCCAAGGCAACCAAGTTGCTTCATCGCCCATTTCAAACGGCGTTGCCTCCCTTGCGCAAATTCCCGACAACTCGCGCGCTTCAGTCACGCTTGCAAGCGGCGCTTCGCTTGACTCGGGACAGCTTTCGGTTTCATCAGCCTCAAATGGCGAGGCGCTGTTTAAGCTGGCAATAGCTGGTGGAATTGCCCACATTTCCTCAAGGCCGTTTTCCACTCTCGAAGTTCACGTGGTTGACGAGGGCAATTCGCCGATTGATGCGACGGTCGGCGTGTTCCAAGGCGATTCCGCAAGCGTGCTTCAAACGATTTCAACAGCCGGCGGCGTTGCGGTTGTTTCAGGCCTTGCAGACGGCACGTCTTTACGCTTCTCAGCATCCGCCGCGGGCTACTCGCAGAAAGCCCCGGCGTCCGTGGTCTTCGGCTCCGTCTCTTCCCTTTCCATAGCAATGGCCTTGGCGACTTCCTCAAAAACCACTTTGAATTCATTCGGCGACTCCGGCCAATCCATTTCCGCCCATTGGCTCGTCTTTAAAGCGAATGACAAGACAACGCCGGTTTTCACAGGCAGTGGCAGCAGCGTTTCAGCCAGCCTGCCGCCTGGCAGTTACGTGGCCTTCGCCTCGGGCGACTCCACTCTCAGCGTGCAAACCCCGCCTTTCCAAAGCGGCTCTACAGTTTCCGCAACCCTGCCAAGCACCCCGCTTCCTTCCCAGACGACTTTCTCAAATTGCATTGACCCGCCAGCCGGCTCGCGCTCGTGCACGCAAACGACAGTTTCGCCTTCCGACTTTGCATCCCTTTCAGTCAGCGTGCGAGACGAGACTGGCGCCGCCTTGTCGGGTGCGGTTGTTTCAATCAGGGGTTCGGACGGTTCCCTCGTCGCGACTGCAAAGCAGACCTCTCCTGACGGCATTGCTTCGTTTCCGTTCATCCCGAAGAAGGACGACGTCATCACCGTTTCCTTCGGCCAGTTCAGCGCATTAAAACCAGTCTCCTTGCAAGGGGATTCCGCCGTAAACATAGTCGTCACTTCCAATTACGCAATTCTCTCACTTGACGCAGTTGACGCCTCCACCAGCCAGCGCGTTTCCTCAAGCATCTCGGTACAGTCAGGCGGGGTTGTAAAAACCTGTGCGAGCCCCTGCACAATGAGAGTTGTCGCCGGCAGCGTTTCAATAACCGCCACGTCCGCAGGTTACGTGCAGACAGACTCTTCAATGCAACTTTCTGCAGGCGATACGCGCAGCATTGCTCTCTTGATGCAAAAGGACATTACGCAACCCCCCGCGCCTTCCGCCGGTGCTTCAGCTTCAGGGTCGGTAAGTGCTTCAGCGTCTTCCCCCGCTTCTGCATCAGCATCACCGGGCGCTTCAGTTTCGGTCCCCGCAAGTTCCTCTTCATCGCCCTCTGCCGGTGGCGCTTCCGCTTCCGCAATTTCATCAGCATCGGCAACCGCTTCTGCCAGCGCTTCGGCTTCCGCTTCTGCCGGCGCTAGTGTTTCGGCCTCTGTTTCCGCTTCTGCCACTTCATCGTCTTCCGCATCCCCCTCTGCCGCCGCCTCGGCTTCAACTTCTTCTACCGCCTCCCCTCCAACAGGCCCGCGGCTTGGCGTTTCCTTCGCAGGCGCTTTTGACGAATACGGCCAGAACGTCATTTCATCAGCATCGCTAGAAGGCACTCAGGGGGTACTCCATTTCCAAAGCGCAGGTTCAAGAGGGCTGCTGCCCGGAAAGCGTTATGACCTCGTTTTCGACCTTGTTGCAACCAGCGCGGATTCCGCAGGCCTGCAGGTGCGGCTTGGGGACGCAAGCCGCGTTGATGACGAACAGGTGGGCATCCTTGATTTTGACGGCGGCGCTGCAACAACAATCAAGTCAACGACCTACTCGCTTTCTTCCATCTGCCTTGACGCAAACAACAACCGGCCATCAGGCGGCTTGTTCAAGTGGATGTCCGCCTCGTTTGGCGCAAGCGCGTCTCACACAGTTTCACAACGCCTGCGCATTCCAATTCTAGTCAGGCCAACTGCCCTGTCGGGTGGTGTTGCGCTTTACTACAATGCGTTTGCTTCATTCAACGGCATTTTCTTGCGGCTTCCAGCAGACCCCGTGCTTGGCCCGGCCGACTCCACTGCACAAAAAGCCGGTTGTTACGCCGACGCAACTGCCGGCCGCCTGTCAATAACGTTATCTCCCCCGTCTGGGGATTGCATTCTCAACGGCGAGGCAATTGCCAATGGCTATTGCTCAACCGCACCGGCAAACAAGGACAAGAAGTGCATTGGCGGCGCTGTTTTTTCCCGACCCCTTGAATGCGGCTGCCCCGCAAGTTCGCAGCTCGTTGGCGCTTCCTGCGTCGCGCAGTCCTGTAGCGACGGAACTGCCTTGAACGCCTGCTCTTCCACTAGCAGGCCGCTTGCCTGCGAAGTGAAAGACTCTTCGGTTTCGCTAGTTTACGATGCGGCAAAGTTTTGCAGCTGCCCTTCGGGCCAAAAGTTGAGCGGCTCAACTTGCGTCGCCTGCGCCGACGCCCAATGCACCGGTGTCTCCGGCTGCCGCGACGCAAGCGGCAATTTGCTTGCCGCCGACAACACTTGCATTCCTTCCCAACTTCCCCTCAAGTGCGTTTCCGCGGGGGCGCAAGTGAGGGCATCGGGTCAGTGCGGCTGTCCCGCCAACTTGGTGTCCGATTCCCAGGGCGTCAATTGCGTTGCCCCGCCGCAAGCCACTTGTACTGGCGCCGGCGGCGCAGTCCTGCAAGCCGGTCAATGCGACGCGCTAGCCCAGCCTCTTGAATGCGTGTTGGTCAACGGCGTTCCGCAATTCGTTTCAAGGCCAAGCGATTGCCTCTGCCCGCCCGGCTCACAGGCTTCCGGCGATACCTGCGTCTCTTCATCAAGCGGCGGCACTGGCGGCGGTGCGGGTGGTTCTTCCGGTGGCTACGGTTGCATAGACCCCGATACGGGCAACCGCCTGGCGCAAGGCTGTATTCCTGGCAAGGCCCCGCTTTCCTGCGACGCAGCAACCGGCGTGCTCAAGGGCGATGCCGATGCCTGCAAGTGCGCAACCGGCTTGGTTGTTTCTGACGACGGCTTTTCCTGCGTCACTCCGACGCCTACTCCAGCGCCCACTCCAACTCCCCGCACCGACTTTGGCGAATGTACTTCGCTTAACTCCTGCCTGACCGGAGGGGACAAGGGATTCTTCTGCACTTCGCAAGGCAAGAAAAAGCCCGTCTGCAGCTTGTGCGACGCTTCTTGCGGTGGTGACGTTTCCCTCAAGTGCAATTCCGCAACTGGCTTTTGCGAGCCCAAGAAATGCTTTACGCCAGTCGGTACTAGCGTTGAAATAAATACTTGCCCCGACGGCATTGCCCCCTCTCGCTGCCAGTTGACGCAGCAAGGTTTTTCAGTCCTGCAAAGCAACTCGGGCTTGTGCGGCTGCCCAACGGGCCAGATGGCCGACTCGCAGGGAGCCAGTTGCGTCGCCTGCCCTTCAGCCGCCGACGGCACTCCCGACTGCTCGGGCAACTTGAAGTGCAGGCTGCCTGACGGCAAATCCTACCCAGTTGGTTGCCTTTCCCAAGGCTTCAGCACCCCCGGCTCTCCCGTAAAGCAGTGCAAGGCCGACGGCACAATTGCCGACGCCTTGGCCGACTGTGGCTGCACCGATGGCTACCAACGCGCTGCAGACGGCAAGAGCTGCGTTGTCGCGCCCCAGCCAATCGCGCCGCCCGACTTGCCGCCTGAGGCTACTTGCGCGGGTTGCACAACAAGCGACAGCATCCGATTTAACGCCGTTACCGGCAACCTCGAAGCCGCAAGCGGCCAGTCGTCTTACCAAATGTTCGTAGACCCCATCTTCCCCGCCGACGCGATGCACTTGTCAGTCACCCAGCCTTCGGCCGGCCGCATTGTGCTTCAAAAAATAGCAAGCAAGACTGGAACTGACTCATGCTATTCCTTCAATTCCGACTCCGGCCTGCTTGCTTTTGACACGCGGCTTGCTGGCTGTCCGCTAAAAGTCCAGGGCAATTCCTTGTTCAACACAATTTCTTCGCGTACGGTCTCAAGTGATTCGGCCACCCTGACTTTCGCAATTGACGTGCCTGCAAAGACGCTTGACTTGGCAGTCAACGTTGGGGTCAATCCCCTAGACTCACTTACCGTCCGTCCGACTTCGCTTGAAGGCCCGTCCACGCCGCAGCTTGTTTTCGTCATCAACAACAAGCAAAGTTCCTTCGGCGGCCGCCAGTTGCAGCCCGGAAGCCAGCCGGTTCCAATGGCGGGGCCGGGCTTGGAAGTGCTTGCCTGGCGCGGGCCGGGCTCGCTTGAGTTCAGCGAGGGAACTCAAAGCGTGGCGCAGTTGTCTTACCGGGAAATCGCAACCTACCTAGGAGGCAAGAGCGAGATGGGTCAGCGCATCACTTCTTGCTCGGACGCCAACTGTTGCGCGGGCGGCTGGTGCGACAAAAACACATTTAACAATATGCTGAAACTGTTCAAGGTTTTCGCCAAGCAGACGGGCCAGCAAACTGCCTTCCGGCGTGGCAATGGCGAGCCTTTCAAGTCGCTTTCCCCCGCTGGGGCTTCCTTTGACCTTTACACCGGCGCGGGAGTTGCCGAGGGGGCAAAGTCAATTGCGCTGGCAGCCGGCGCGCCGCAGTCGGACGTAGGGGCGCAGTACTGCCTTGACCATACTCCCCGCGTCTATTCCGTGCACGCCTCGACTACCGACGGCTCTAACTGGCAGTATTCTACCGACACTGCTTCGCTCAAGCAATACGATTACGTTGACGGCACTTGCGGCGACCCGACTCAATTCGTGAGCGACTCCAAGCTCGCAAGCGCTGGCGTGCAGGCACAGCCGTTGTGCAACTTCCTTTACGGCGACGGCTCGTGCGTGGCAAGCGTGAAGGAAGCCAACCTAGCGACCATCGACCAGACGCGTGACCCGCGGCCCGAGATTTCCATCAGCGCCTTTGCCGGCCTGCCGCCCGGCTGGGCGGTATTTGCGCCAATTGGATGCAAGGCCGCCGGCACGGCATTTGCAGCCGCGAGGCAGCCAGTATACTCGGCTTGCTCTGCAACTCACGGAAAGACGGTTTGGTCTAAATTTCATTACGATTACGAGTTTATTCCCGCCGGCTCTGTTACGGAGTCGTGGGAGATTCCCAACACCCAAGGTGACCCAATGATACTTAAGCTTGACCAGTGCGAAACCAAATCGGACTACCGGTCGGGGGCTAAAGTGTCCGCCGTCTGTCAGACGCCGGCAACGGCTGCCGTCCAAGCTGCGAGAGCATCTTGCACCAGCATTTGCTCTAGTTTTGCAGGTTCTTGTTCCGTTTCTTGCAACGTTGCTGCCCAAGCCTGTTCAGCCGCATGTGCAGGAAATCCAGTGTGTGAATCTGACTGTGAAGTGCAGGTTCAATCGTGCAGTGCCGGGTGTTCAGTGGAATCAACAAGTTGTCAGGCAATGTGCATTACCTCAACAGCGAGTTGTACCGCTGCGTTGACAAAGGAACTCACGGCAGGAACCGCTTGTGAGGCGCAGGACTCGGGCTTGCTTGACTTGAGTTTCGGCGCTAGCTTCTCGCCCGCCTCTGCGCTTAGTAATTTGCTTTTGATGCGCAAGAGCCACTCTTATTGCTATCCCTTCGGCGCAGGCGCCGCTAGCTTGCCCGAAACTGATGCGGGAGGCAACTTTGGAATAGGCGCCGCGGGCGGCACCGTTCCACAAGGCGTTGGCCTTGCGGGAGTGAATTCCCCCGCCGCACCTGGTTGCATGCTCGCTTGCCGTCCGGTGAAGGGAAGCGTTGACGTCTCGCCATTTTCATTGCTTGGGAATTTCGCAGGCGGCTCAAGCAGCGGGCCTGACGACCAGCTATCAATGTTGATGCGCCTTGGGATAAGCGGAAAGTGCCTGCCGCAGAGGCCGCCGGTAAAGGACTTGCTCATTGCTGCCGCGCCGTTCGTGTGGGAGCAGGCGAGCAAATACACTGCGCCATATTATCTGTTCAAGGACGGCGGGCCGTGGCGCGGTATTTTCAACAAGAAAACTCCCGGCGCGAAGGACCAGTGTGATGTCTACCAGTCTTACGGTCTTCAGGACGTTTTCGGCCCGCAGAAGTACAAGGCAGTTGTCTACTACTCAACTGGCCTCGACCCCGACCAGGAATCGTGCAAGGCGGCCGAGGCGATTGCCGCGAAAGGGGTGTTCCAAAAGCAGCAGGCTATGGTTGCAACCAAGCCGGCCACTCCGCCTACCGGGATCCAACCCGGGATAACCAGCGGTGCCAGTACCGTGTTAGCGGCGGCGGGGCAAGAAGGAACTTCCACCGGGGGCGCAAGCTCTGGTGGTACCTCGTGTGGTCCGCAGGGCTGTGGTGGTAGTGATATTACGCCCGGAATGGCTTGTGCTACTGGTGATGAAGAATGCGGGCACAGTTTGGTAGGCCATTCCTGTGGTGTCGCATCTAGCCGAACATGTACTGGTCACTGGTTAAACGGAATAATTGTATGCGGGTGCAGCGGTTAAAAGCGCCTGGTTAGTCTGCTGAACGGAATGCTCTCTTCTTTGGGAGCGCCGCCTGCTGTCACGTTGAACAATTCGCTTTCATGAAGTGTGCGTAAATCATGTTTGTCCCTGATTCTTATCGAGTAATGCGGGCCCTTGGCTTCAAGCAAGGGAATGGTTATTTTGTTTCCGTGAAATACCATGCCTGTGACAGCATGGCGTTCAACTGGTTTATTCCTGACGACGTCCATCGTTTGCATGTAGATGTAAAGGCGTCTGCCGGGTATTCTGATGCTTCCCGGAATATTTACGTTCAGATATCCGACCAAGGGCTTCAACAAAGGAATCTTGTCCGTTACGTTTATTGCGGGTAGTTCAACGACAGGGGCGGAATGCTCCTTAATCCCTTCACCAGGCGGTTCGACATATCTTGTAAGGAATAGGCTGCGTTTTTTAACCCCGCGTTGGAATGCGGAAGGCGTTATGTCGGTGACTGTTGCCGGGTTCACATTTGGATAAGGGCCGCCAAAAGGTATTTTTGGGTGGAGCCTGTACTGTTCTTTAGTCAAGTCTTTAATGCCCGCAAATGCAGTGTAAGCCGCCGGAGTCACTACAGATTGCTCTTCCCCTATAAACGCGCCGCCGACTAAGGTACTTGGGCAAAAGCCGAGTGCCCCTAGGAGCTTTGCCTTGTTCCTGGCCCAGGCCAGCGGCCCCAATTCCGCCTTCCTATGCTGGGCAGCAACGCTATTTAGCAAGTCACTTAAATTAGCATCACCATTGTGCCAAAACCATTCGTCTTGAGGATCTTTTCTAGCTTTTTCTTTCCGTATGGCCATCGTGGCAAGCATTTCTTCAGCGAAATCGAACGCTTCGTCAACCTTGGTAATTTTCCCAACATAGTTTTTCACCAACGAGTAAGCCCGCTCATGTTCGGCATCTAAAGACGCGAAGTGCTCTACCCATTTGCGTACGGGCGTTCCCGAAACCGTTTCATTGTTGCGGGCAACTTCCCACGTTCTTGCAACTGTTGCTGCCTCGTCCACAAGCCTTTTACCCCCGACCGGAGTGTCGTCGCTGAGTTTTAGCGAGTCGTAAATGAGTTTGCCTAATGCATGGCCGTAGGCGTCCCTTGCTCTCGAACTGGGTAATTCAACTTTTGCGTTAAGGGCATCAAGAATATCCTTTTTTACGGCATCATCAGCGTCCGCCAAATCTCCCGAAACTCTTTTTACCCAAATCTGGGGCAATCTTGTCAAAGCGCGTTCAAGCTCGCCCTCCTGTTTTTCCCCGCCACTTTCATCTATTTTTTCGCCAGGCTTAGTTTCCTGGGCTGCAGCCTTGGCAGTTTTAGAAAAAAGGGCGGATGCAGTTCCTGCGGTCAGCCTTCCTATTGCGGTTCTTCGAGAAATATCCCTTTCGCTTCTAAGTGTGGTTTTCATGATTTTCCCAATAGCCTATGGCTAGCTCTTTATAAAATATATTGCAAATCGCTTATGAGCCGAAAAGTGCTAGGTGTGACAGATAAATTGGCCACCCCCGCTAGGGCTAGTATCGATTTCGCAGCGTCCAGCGCAAATGCACGTGTCCCTTCCGCCTGTCCTGCACACCTGATTCGAAGTACAGGGCAGAAGCCCGCCTCCGCCGCCCGCGGGGTTGGTGTCGGCCGCGCTGCCGATTTTCACCTCGGGGTTGACGTGCTGGGGCCTGAGGTACCAGCAGAAAGTATTCGCGTTGGGGCTGACGAGCGCCTCGGGCGTCGAGTCCTGGAACTGGATTTGCAACTCAAGGTAGTCAAGCGAGACTGATCTGGAAGTGGCGACGCCTGTGCTTGAAAAAAGTGCAAGTGGCTGCAGGCTGGTGCGAAGGGCCGCCAAAGCCGGTGCGGGAGTCGAGCAGAGGGTTGTTTGCGCCGCAAGTCCCGAACCGCTTATCTTTACGGTCATTTGGCACAATTTGAAGTCAGAGCCGCAGAAGGGGTTGGGCTGCCCTGCTGATTGATAGGCGGGGTCGAACAGCCTGCAGACGTCCGTTCTCGGAGTTGAGCTTGGGAGGAAGAATGTCTTAATAAAATCGTCTTTTGCAAAAGTCTCTGCTGCAGGGTTATTTGGCGCGCCGTTTACCTGCCCGTCGGCTGCGGTCGTGTGGCCGCCTTTGAACTGTTTAGACCCGCGGCTCCCCGGTTGTGCAATATCGCACCCAGCGCCGTAGCAAACGCCTTGAATCACTCCTTGCTTGCCCGGGTCAGGCCGCCGGTTTCCTGGGCTTAGCAAGACCATGTTTTGCTTGGGGTCGAGAAAATCGTTTATGTTTCCCTTGACGCCGTAGGCAATTGGTGCGTAGGTGCGGAAGGCGGCGTCGAGGTACTTGAAGAACGGGTATTTGATGTGGACAAGGAAGTCGCGGTCGCCAAGCGCGCCGCTTTGTATTTGGTTGCCTGCCTTGTCAACCGCGCTGACCCGAGGCAGGCTCTGGAACACGGCGTCGTTTGCAAGCACGTTGACGTTGACGTAAAAACTGCCTTCCTCGCACCCCTCAATCACGTGGTCGGCGCCGTCGCACTGCACGTTTGCGGCAGCAGCCCCGGAACTGCCCAGGCCCGCAGTGCAGCACACGCCGTTTTTCGGGTCACTGGGATTGTTCTTGTTGTAATAGAACCTGTCGCAGCAGCGGAAGGGGTGGGCATCGTTTTCCGCAAAGTTGCGGCAGTCGAACAGGCTCTGGTGGATGAGCTGCTTGCAGTACTTGATGTCGCTTCCAAGCTCGACCGTCCCGTGCCCGAAAGCATCGCAGTGGGTCACGCCGTCATCAAGCGTGCAGCCTGGCAGGGAGTGGCAGCCGGCACCCCTAGCTCCATTATTGTTGTCATCGTAATCAAACTGCGATCCTTTCCTCGTAAGCGTCCCCTGCGAGGTAATGCACGTTGAGGTCGAAATCAGCTTGTCCACTTGGTTGGGGTTGGAGAGGCTGAAGTCAACCCCCTCAAAGCGGAATCCCTGCTTCCCACCACGCGCATTTGTTACCGTTTCGTCCTTGATTGCTTTTAGCCACGCGGTGAAGCCGTACTTCGCGTCGTAAGGGCAGATGCCGTTGCCCAGTATTTCCGTGATGCCCGCGCACTTCTCGAAACGCAGCTCGTGGTAGTCAAGCTGTCCGTTGCACTGCTCCTTGCAAATGTCAGTAGTCGGGCTTGGGCTCTTGTCGCAGGAAGTGCCGCCGGTAGCGTAACGCGGGGTGTTTTGGCAAAAGTCAAGGTTGTCATAGCTTATCGTCTGCGGCAGCCCGTCGGGTCCAAGCGGGAAGCTTCCGGGCGCAACGTCCGTGAGCTGCTCTTGCGCAAGGGCGATGTTGGAGTTGTGAAGGGTGAAAGTCGTCCAGCACTGGCTTGAGAGGAACTTTTCAATCGCCTTGCTCAGGCTGACGGTGAAAAGCGCGCCCATGTCATAGCGGTAGTCCTCAAGCATGCTCGTCACGCGGTTGTGGTAAATGTCCGAGACAATGCCTTGCACCTCGGCCTTCTCCACCTGCGTCATGTGGACAACTAGGATGATGGCTGCTAGGAAAATGAGCGTGCCAAGCAAGGGGGCTGCGATGAACGCGCGCAAGCGCATGACTCGCATTACTGCGGCGGCGTTAAAAAACGTCTTGGTTGCGTATGGGCATTACGGTCTTGCGGCCTAAATATCCTCACGGATGCGCAGCACCAATTTGGCAGCCCCAATGCGCTTGCCGCCAACGCTTGAAAAGTTGCTGGTTAAGGCCGGCGGGGTTCGAGCTTGACTTTTGGCGCCATTTTACGCGCTTTTTCATCAAGTTCAACCAAGTACCCGCGGGGGATTTGCTTGGTCCTCTCAATGCGGTTGAAATAACCTTTCCTCGCCAAGCGCCTTAAAAGCAAGTAACCGTGCTTGAAATCGATGCCTGAAAACACGTTGCCCGTCAAGCGTGCCGAAAAAATGCCTTGTCAGCTCTTCAGCGGGACTGTGGCCATTGTCGCGGATGAATGTCCTTACCGAAGGTTTTTCTTTCGCAGGAATGCCTGCAATCCTGATTAAGTGGTTTTTACGGTAAGAAATCGCCGCAATGGGAGTGCCGTTGTCAAGGACGGCAAGCACGGTTGCTCCCGGAAAGGCGGTTTCGTAAAAACGCGTGCCACCTGCACGGGCTAACACCGACTTTGCGCGGACTTTCTGCCCCCACGAGAGGTCGCGAAAGTTGCGGACTGAAAAAACTCCTGCCTCGCCAGTCATACGGTCTTAATGGCGGGTGTTTTTTATTTGCCTTGCGCTTAAGCATAATCGTGCCATTCCATTCGCTTTCACCCGCTTCCGCGCTTGGGGAGCTTGGCTCGGATGCGTTCATGGGGCTTTCGCAGGGGCAGGCGGCGGAACGCCTTGACCGATATGGGCCTAACGAGCTTGTCCAGGCGCGAAAGCGCACTCTCCTGCAAATGTTTTTGGAACAGTTTGCCGACTTGCTTGTGGCAGTCCTGATTGTGGCGGCTTTGGTGAGCGGGTTTCTCGGCGAGTGGCTTGACGCAGTCGCCATCCTTGCCATAGTTTTTCTCAACGCGGTAGTAGGCTTTGTGCAGGAGTACAAGGCCGAGGCGGCTCTTGAGGCGTTGAAGAAGATGGTCGCGCCGCAGGCGCGCGTGCTGCGGGACGGCCGCGAGCAACGCATTTCGGCGCGCGAGCTCGTTCCCGGCGATCTCATCCTGCTTGAGGCAGGCGACCGCGTCCCAGCCGACGCCCGTCTGCTTGAGTCAATGAGCCTTGAGGCAGGAGAGTCGGTGCTCACCGGCGAGAGCATGCCTGTTTCCAAGGACGCGGGGTTGGTGTTGAAGCAGGAGGCGGCAATGGCGGAGAGGAAAAACCTTGTTTTCATGGGCACGTTCGTCACCCGCGGCCTGGGAAAGGCTGTTGTGACCGCAACTGGCATGCAGACGGAATTCGGGAAAATCGCCGCGCAAGTGCAGTCCGTTGAGGAGGAGCCTACGCCGCTTCAAGCCAAGCTTGAGGCAGTTGGCAAGCGGCTTGCGCAGGCGGCCTTGCTCATCGTCGTCGCTGTCTTCGCAGTTGGCTTATGGCGGGGCTTTCCGCTTGTGGAAATGTTCGTGACCTCCGTCAGCTTGGCAGTTGCCGCGGTTCCCGAAGGCCTGCCTGCGGTAATGACCATCGCGCTTGCAATTGGCGTGCAGCGCATGGCCAAGCGAAACGCGGTAGTGCGCAAGCTGCGCGCTGCAGAAGCGCTCGGCAGCGCGAGTGTCATTTGCACCGACAAGACGGGCACGCTCACGCGCAATGAGATGACCGTGCGCCGGGTTTTCTTCAACGGTTCGGATATCCTTGTGAGCGGGGTGGGCTATTCGCGCCGCGGGGACTTCACTTGCGTCGGCAAGCCCTTCAATTCAGCGGCCCGCGGATTCCCCCTGTTCCTCCGCGCAGCCGCCTTGCGCACTTCTGCAGAGCTTGATGAACTTGCGGACGAGGAGCAAAAAGTGCTGGGCGACCCGACGGAAGGCGCGCTGCTCGTTCTTGCAGCCAAGGGGGGGCTGACTAAGCAAGCAGAGCTTGACCGCTTGGCCAAGGTCTACGAACTTCCTTTTGAGTCCGAGCGCAAGATGATGAGCGTAGTATACGAAGCAGTTGGCCACAGTGGCCGCGTAAGGGGGAGAGTCGCGTTTGTCAAAGGGGCGCCCGAGGCGGTGCTGTCAAAGTGCGACAGGATGCTGGTTGGGGGAAAGGAGAGGCTTCTCACGCCCGGGAAGAAAAGATTGATATTGCAGAAGAACGACGAATATGCCTCCGAGGCGCTTCGCGTGCTTGCAATCGCCTACAAGCCTGAAGTGCCAAAGGCCCGCAAGTACGGCTTTGCGTCTGTGGAGCAAAAACTCGTTTTCCTCGGCCTGGCGGCGATGATTGACCCCCCGCGCGAGGAGGCCAAGCAGGCGCTTGCTCTTTGCCGCGAGGCGGGCATTCGCGTGATGATGAT
This sequence comes from Microcaldota archaeon, assembly GCA_964585235.1. GTDB lineage: Archaea > Micrarchaeota > Micrarchaeia > Norongarragalinales > UBA97 > JAGVFW01. Next base: position 13,343 of record CAZPDD010000004.1, read on the forward strand.
TACCGGCGACAATCCCGTGACTGCCCAAGCAATAGCGTTTGAGCTAGGGATGGGAGAGGGGAGCCGGCCAAAAGCAGTGACGGGCCCGCAAATCGACGGCCTTGGGGAAGATGAGTTTGAGCAAGTCGTCAGGACCACCAACGTCTTTGCGCGCGTTTCGCCCGAACACAAGCTGCGCATAGTCTCGGCGCTCAAAAAGCAGGGTGCGGTTGTCGCGATGACGGGCGACGGGGTGAATGACGCCCCGGCGCTCAAGAAGGCGGATATCGGCATTGCGATGGGAATTACCGGCACGGATGTGAGCAAGGAAGCGGCTGACATGGTGCTTGCAGACGATAATTTTGCCACCATAGTCGCCGCAGTTGAGGAAGGCCGGGTGATTTACGCCAACATCCTCAAGACCGTCTATTTCCTGCTGAGCTGCAACTTAGGCGAGCTGGGAGTGGTATTCGCGGCGGCAGTGCTTTCCCTGCCGCTTCCCCTGCTTCCAATCCAAATCCTCTGGATGAACCTGGTTACCGACGGACTGCCTGCGCTTGCCTTGGGGGTTGATTCGCCGGAGCCTAATGTGATGAGGGCAAAGCCGCGGCCCAAGGGTGAGGAAATCCTCTCAAAACACCAAGTGCCTTACTTGCTTGCAACTGCTTTCATCATCGCCTTTGGAACGCTGGCGCTTTTCACGGCGGCACTCGGTGCAGGCGCGGGCCTTGGCAAGGCAAGGACAATTGCCTTCACGGCAATAGTTGCCTTCGAGCTTTTCCACGCCCTCAACTCGCGCTCGCGTACGCACTCGCTTTTCTCGCCGGGCATTTTCCGCAACAAGCTCCTGTGGCTTGCCTTCGTTTCCGCGCTTGTCCTGCAGGTGCTCATCGTGAGCTTGCCTGCCGGCCAGGCCTTCTTTGGCACTCAGGCGCTTTCGCTTGCTGAATGGGCGCTTGTGCTTGTTGCCTCGAGCAGCGTACTTTGGCTTTACGAGGCTTGGAAGTGGCACAAGCGAAGGAGCGTATTGAGCGCAAAGTAGTTCCGGGGGTTTTTAAAAGCGCCCCCGGCGTTAGCAGAGTACGAGGTAATGCCGCTTATGTCCTTTTCCTTCCGTCCGTGGCTTGAGCAGGCGGGCCGCGACCTGAAGGCGGCGGAGCAGAGTTTTTACGACGGCGACATTCGCTATTGTGCGCTTCTCTCGCGAGCTGCGACCGAAAAGGCGCTTTGGGCGTATTACGTGCGCCTGACGGGTGAGTTGCCCAAGGAAAAGAAAAGCGTCGCCGAGCTGATTTCAATGCTTCAGCTCAAAGAGCTGGAGGGCCTCATAAGCCAGTGGAACGGCGAGCTTGCGGGCCTCTCGCCCGACGAGCGCAGCCTCAAGCTAAGCCGCAAGATAGTCGACTGGATATCGTGGAAGATGCAGTAGGAAAATAAATAGCTTAGCCTGCTTTCACTTCCTTTATCGTGAAAATCTTTCTGGGCCCCGCGGGCAACTGCATGTCGACCAAGGGCGAGGGCACGCAAGCCAGTTTTAAACGGCTGGCCGAGCTGGGGCTCAATGCGCAGGAGCTGGAGTTCGTGCAGCAGGTTTACCTCAAGCACGATGCTGCGAAGGCCGTTGGCGAGGCGGCAAGGGAGAGCGGGATAAGGCTTAGCATTCATGCCCCCTATTTCATCAACCTATGTTCCTTGGAAAAGCCCAAGGTTGAGGCGAGCAAGAGGCGCATCCGCGACTCGCTTGACCGCGCAGAGGCAATGGCCGCCTTGGGGCCGGTTGCAGTGCATCCGGGTTTTTTCCAAAAACGCAGTGCGCAGGAGTGCATGGAGGCGGTTGTCGAGGCGGGAATAGAATTGGCGAGCGAATACCCCCGGGCCGTCCTTGGTTTTGAGACAACAGGCAAGCACTCTGCTTTTGGCAGTTTTGGGGAGACGCTTGAAGCGTGCAGGCGCATTGGCCTTCGCAACTGCGTGCCCGTGGTGGATTTTTCGCACCTTTACGCGCGCAACGGCGGCCGCATTGACTTTGGCGAAGTGCTTGACACGTACTTGAGCTGCGGCAACCGAGACCTTGCCAGCCACTTCAGCGGCATCAACTTCAACGAAAAAGGCGAGCGCAACCACCTTCCTGTATCAAGCAACCAACCGCCTTTTTCGGAGCTTGTAACGGCGCTTAAAGAGAGGGGCGGAAAGCTCGGGTCCGTACAAATTATTTGCGAATCGCCGCTTCTTGAGGAGGACTGCCTAGTGATGAAGAAGGAATTGGAGCGCCAGGGGCTCGGGCTGGGCTAAGGGCGGAGAGCTAATTTTTAAGAATCAGTATTCGATGGACGGGATGGTTGTTTCCGGCGCCGAAACGGTGGTGACTGTAGTTGTTTCTTCAACCACCTGCTCAGTTTTTGGCCTGGGCTTGCGGGCCTTGGGCTTGGAAACGGTTTTCTTCACGGTAGTGACCTTAGTCCTGATTGTTGAAGAGCTCTTCCTGGACTTCGTTTTTTTACCCGCCTTTACCGGCTTGGTCCTGGTGGTGATTTTTGTTTTCTTGACTGTCTTGCGAGTAGCTTTCCCGGCCGATTTTTTCTTCCCGCCGACTATTTCGCCGACGGTTTTAGCCGCCTTGCGGGCGGTTTTCCGCAGCGTGCCTACGACGCCGCCGGTTTTTCCAGCCTGCCTTCGGCTTTTGTAAATGCGAATCTTGCTTTTCTTTCCGGCAGTTTTCCCGGCTTTCCTTACTAACTTCCTCGTGGCCTTGCCTGCTGCCTTCTTGTCTTTAGTGTATGTCTTGGCAACCGTGCTTGCCGCGCTTTTTCTCTCAACCTTCTCCTGTTCGATTTTCTCAAGCAGTGCGCTCTGGCCCACTTGCGTCTGGCCGGCAAGCGCGCTTTCCTCAATCTCAACTTGCTTGAGCTTCTTCTCAAGCTTCTTGAGTTTTTGCGCCATCCTCTTGTCAGCCTTGGCGGGAGAGGCCTTTGCAGCTGTAGGCGTTTTCCTCAGTTTTTCCTCAAGCTGCTTGAGCTTCTTGTTCAGTTTTTCGTCGGGCTTTGCGGTCGCGGGGGCTTTTCTGAGCTTCTCTTCAAGCTTGCGGAGTTTTTGCGCCATCTTCCTGTCAGACTTGGCCGCGCCTGCCTTTGCGGCAGCAGGCGCTTTTTTCAGCGTCTCGCGCACGTTCGTCTCGACTTTCACGAATTTCTTTTCCACAGACTCGTCAGTGTCCGAAATTTTCTGCATCACTTCGCTTCGTTCCACCTGGCTTTCCGCCAAGTGCGCGGAAAAGTCGCGCTCCATTTCGCCAACGCGCTCGCCGAGCTTGCGAACCGAATCGCGCACGTCGTCAAGCTTTGACATTATCTTGTCGCCCTGCCCGCCTGAAATGCCGTTTTCAGCCTTTGCGGGGGCGGCGTTCTCGATTGCCGAGAGCTTTTCGTCAAGCTTGGCTTCAAGCTCGCGCAGCCTGTCGTCCGAGAACCTCTGTTGCGCGCGCATGTCTGCAACTTCATGCTCAAGCGCAGGCGACTGCCACGGGGATTCAGTTGAGGGAGATGCCTGAATAAGTTGGATCTGCGGCTGTGCCGCGCCATCCCGGCTTGAGGCAGGGGCCTGCATTTCCTGCGCCGAAGACGGCTTTTCGCCCCCCGCTTTGCTCCCGTCCCCTGCGGTGCTTTCTGAACTGTGCACCATGACGGCGCGCGTTGTCTCGACCAAGGAAGTTGAATTCAGCTTCGCTTCGAGGCGTTCGACAACCCGCCTGATTTCATTAAGGTTGCCATAAGCGTAGGCGTCAATGCCAAAGAGAATTACAAAGAGTATTACTTCAAGCGAATCCAAGGCCATACGTCACAACCCACCACTTACAATTAGGGTGGCAAACGCCTTTTAAGTCTATTGTTCCGGCAGAGTAGTAACAATTAGTATTCGTGGTGGGCTAAAAGCGCCAGTATTGCGATGGCTAGCAGCACCACGGCGGTTATTTTCCAGAAAAGCCCGCTGCCGCCTGTTGGCGTCGCGTTCATTGCCGGCACAGCCACGCTCTTTACCGTAGTGGCGCCTTCGCCGCTTGCAAAGCGCAGGACGACGTCCTGCCTGCTGCTTTGGCCGACGGGTGAAATGGAAATTGACATCTCGTCCTGAGTGCCCGGCGCTAGGCTTAGGGTGCGGTCGTTGTGAACGACATAATCATTGCTGTAGGGCGCGGCTGCAGATACTTGCGATGCGGGCACGTTGCCGCTGTTCCTTACGGAAACGCGCACAACTGTTTCAGTGCTCTCGCCGTTGACGGTGGTGGGGCTGCTTGCAATGACCTTGACGTCAAGTGCGCGAACTGGGCTGAAGACGTCAAGGAAGGCGTCAGTCCTAATGCTTTCAAGGCCGCTTGCGGCGAAGAGGCCGAATGCAATTGTCTTTTGGCCGGTTCCGGGAAGCGCGCCTGAGGGGACAAGGAAAGTCACGAGAAAGTCCGCCTGTTGCCCGGGCGCCAAGTCGCGTGGGGAGGAGTCAATCCTCACCCATTCGTTAGGCAGGCCCTGGACGACCAGCTGCACTTGGGGTAGCGTCAGCTTGCCGTCGTTGCGGACGGTAATGGCCGTCTGGGTAGGGGTGTCTTCGAACGTGACGAATCGGTTGGGCGTTATCGACAGGGGCGACGTGCGGTTGTCGCTCACTACGTTGAGCACGAGGGAAAGTTCGCGCGAGAAGTTGGGCGAGCGCAGGATGATTGGGGTCCGCAGCCTTCCTAGGGGTGCGTCGCGTGATGCCTGTGCGACGAGGGTTGCGGTTGCGTTTTCGCCGGGGGCGAGCTTGAAGTCTGAGGGCGTGATTGAAAGCGTTATTCCCGTTGCAGGCGCCGGGTTGTAGTCAAGCGAGTACTGCGTAACCAGCGAGCCGTTGTTGCGCAGGGAAAGCGGGAGCGAAAGTTGTCCGCCGCGCGGGAGCTTCTGCTCGGGAATTGCCGAGGACTGGGCGTCGATTACCGCGTTGACTTTCACGCAGTCTTCAAAGCGCAGCGCGACGAAGTTTGAGTACTTGAAGAGGAGCGTGTACGGGTAAACGCCGGGCGCGACGCTCGCAGTGGGCGCGGCTGTCACGAATAGCGCGGTTTTCTCGCCTTGCTTTGCCTCAAACTGGCTCTGGCTGAGCGACAGGTAAGGATAGATTGCGCTGCCAGCCTGCAGCTCCACCGAGTACGGCCCGACTATTTTTCCGGAGTTGATTACGTCGAGCTCGCGGGAAGTGGAGTTCGAATGGAATGCAGCTATGCAGTCGCCGTTTGAGGGTGCGCTTGCAAGCCTCAGGAACAGCGTGTCGGAGTATACGAAAATGCTTGCGGGAAGGTCGGTTGACGAGATTTTTGCGCTTGAGCTGGTTGCAGTTGCGCGGAAATTCACGTTGTAAATGCCCCCCGGGGTAGAGGGCGGGATTGTCAGTTCGATGCGCACGCTCCGGCCTTCGTTTGGTGCAAGTTGGAAGTCATCCGAAGAGACTAGCGTGGAGTCCGCAAAAACATTGCCGTCCTGACGGCCGTGGGCGATGCTTACAAACTGCGTCTCAGCGCCGTTGTTCTCTGCGAATATTGTGAATACGAGCGTCTCTCCCGGCCGCGAGGCAATGTCCTTTGAGGGGGTTAAGGCAACCTTGACGGGCGAAGACGGGTTTGCCGAAGGCAGGGGGGAAGAGGATTGCCTCACGCGCAAGAGGGTGGTTTTTTCGTCCGTGCACTGGACTCCCGCCGCGCCCGAAGACACCTGCAAGGGAATCGTGTAGTTGCCCGGCGCGGCATTTGCCGTGCTTACTTGCAGGTGGGCAACCGCGTTCTGGCCGGGCACGATTGTTATTGACCCTCCCGTGTCGGGAAACGAGCAGCCAAGGGGGGGCGAGCAGGCGCTTGCGATGCTTACCGTCTGGGTTGCGCTTCCCGTATTTGAAATAACTACGGTGTAGGCGGCGTCTGTTCCTTGGGTTACTTCAAGCGACTGGTCTATCGTGAATGAAAGGAAGGGCGCGCAAGTCGCAGCGGCTAGTGCGGCAAAGCCCGTCAAAACAAGCAAGAAAGCGAATGCCCCACTGCGCAGTATTCTCACGAAACAATTTAACCAAAGCCGATATTTAAAGCTCCCGCAAGGGTGGGAAAGAAAGTTATTTGGCCTCCGCGGGTCCACCGCTTTGCCCGGAGTTATCTCTTCCTTTTTTTCTTCCCTGTCCCAATTCCAGTCGCAGCCCGCCTTCGGTCAAGCGCGTAAACAATGGCAATTGTCCCAAGCAATATTATCGCAACTGCGGCGAGCGGAAGGAGCCTCGGGTCGGCGATTGCGTTCTTCTGCGGCACTACCTTTATGGAAATTGGCGCGCCGGGGTTGATTGACTCGCCCGGCCATGCCACCGACCCCGGCGGCAATCCTGGCGCCAACTCGGCAAGGCGCATTTGCACAAGCTCGGAGCTCAATTGCCTTGAAAGTTCCTGGAGCTTGAGTGCGTTGAGCAGGTTGTCCGAATCCCCGGTGCGGTTCCATTCCGCAATGCTATACCTTGAGTGCGCGAAGTAAAGCGACGCCCAAGCGCTGCCTGAGTAGTTCGAAAAGCCGCTTTCGTTTCCTAGGCCTGAAAGCATTTCGTCCGGTACTGCATCCGCGTAGGCTGAGGAGGCAGTTGCAAAGGCGCGGGCGTAAACTGCATCGAAGGCGGCCGTAGCGTAAGCCCCGTTGTCAAATGCGCGCCGCGCGCTGCCGATGTGCATTTCCGCCTCTGCGTCAGGCGAGTTTGCGCTCGCGTTTTCCGCCTCCTGAATGAGGCGTGCCGCGTGCCGCTTCAGCTTGTATTCATCAAACGGGCTTGCATCTTGGGGGGATGCCGCTTCCGCCGATGCGGCAACAAGGTTCAAGTCGTTTGCCGCGTCGAGCCAGTTTTTCGCAACAGCAAGCCCTTGGGCGGTTTGCGAAGCCGTAGCAGTGGAGGCCTTTTCGCGCGTCTTTGAAAGCTTGTCAACGGCCCAGTAGTAGCGTAGTTCAGCGCCGATGCTCCACTCCAGGTTTGCCGTGTTTTTTGCAACGAACCTGAACAGTTGGCTGCGCTTTTCCTGCTCTGACAGCTTTTCGCTGATTTCAGCCTTGGAGAAGTTGGAGATTGCCGCGCTGTCAAGAAACGCTCTTGTCACAAAAGCCGCGTTTGCCGCGCTGTAAAGATAGCCTTGGGAAAGAAGGTATTGCGAGTCGTTGAGGTTGCGCCGACTGGAGTTGTAGGCCGTAGTGCCGGTTGCCTTGGTTTGAGAAAAGGCGGCGGATGCCTCGCTCACCTGCTTTTCCGCAACTTGCCTGAACGGCAGCGCAATTGCGGCGGGTGAAATCTTGTTTACTGACAAGTCGGGAAAAACGTGGCTTGGCGCGCTCACCGCACTTCCTTCGGGCGTGAAGGCCAGTTGCGCTGCTTCGGACAGCGAGTGCACTTCAACCACCTGCATGCCGAGCTTTTCCGGGCCGTAAGAAGTC
>CAZPDD010000005.1:0-20113 GCA_964585235.1 Microcaldota archaeon
AGGACGAGCTTCTCTTGCAAAGCAATTTTTACTTCGCCTCCAGAGATGTGCGTGGTTTTGTATCCCGCATAGGATTTTCTTGACACCCTCAAGGGAACGTACGCCACGCCGTTGACTTTCTTGGGCCGGGCAAAAACGGGGGTAACCACATGAATCGTGGACGAGAGTTGAGTCGTCCACCCGTAATACTGCATGGCGGCCAAAAACGAGACGTAACCTTCAGGAAAAAGTTCTGGAACCAATGCTAGGCTATGCACTGCCCAGCCCGCCTCTTTTAGGGGAACCATGTGGTACGTGCCGCGCTTTATCCTCTGAATCCTTCCTTTTTTGGCAAGCTTGGAAAGCGTCTTTCTAATCATGCTTATTGAAGAATTCGGGAACAACTCGACCAGCGTGCTTACAGTAAACTTGCGCTTATTCATGCGGTCAAGAGTAGACAAGACCTCGAACTGGAAAGCCCCCAGTAGTATCTTATTTGTGCGTATAATTACCATAGTGGTAATTAATAGCACTTAAAGTATATAAGCCTTCCTCTGGGAAACATGGGTTGTTTTTGACTTACTCACTTTGGGAGTGAAGACAAATGAAGGAAAAACGCTCATTTTCGCCCCCGATTGAAAGGTGCCCCGTGTTTGTCCGGGGGGCGTTCGACCGAGGACAGGCTGCCTTGGCACGGGGGGGACGGGCCAGTGCAACGGCAGTTTTTCCTTCCTAGTTCTCTCAAGCCACCCCGCCCAAGGAGGGGGGTTCGTGGCTGCGTTGGCCGGTCCGGCCCGGCGGGTTTGACTTCGGTGCATAAAAACTTGGTAACATGCCTTAAAGTCGCCAGAGCGTAGTACCGCTTGTTTGTCCTTCCGGCTTAACGCCGTTTTAAAAAGCGGGCTTGCGCTTAGTTAGTCGATTGAAATGCGGGCTTGGTTTAAGTTGCGTCGTTTTGGCGCGGTTAATGCAGGAAAGTTGTTTGCAGTGCAGCAAGTGATTTTCAAGCTCTTCGGCATCGCCTTCAGTTTGCTTCTGCTGCCTTTTTCGCTCGCCGCTCCCGGCGGGGCCTTGTCGCTCGTCTTGTTCATCCCGTCGTCGCTTTTGGGCCTCGTGTTTTCTGCAGTCACGGGTTTCATTTCAGGCGCGTTTTTCGCCGCGTTTTTCAACTTCGTCGCGAGCCTTTCTTTCGTCGACGGCTACCACGTGCTTGTGGACGCTCCGGCGGCGTTTTACTCCCTCAAGCCCGGGGAGCATTGGGTGAAGCTCAGGCGCGTCGGGTGTTTTAACCTCGCGCGCTTTCAGGCGGTCCACATGCTCGCCTTGGGGGTCTTGGCCGCGCCAATAGTTTCCTTAGCCATTTTGTTCCTCGGCTCTTCAAGCCACTTGACTTCGTGGGCGTCGGGTTACTTCGATTTAGTTGGCGGCGTGGTTCCCGTGGCGTTGCTTGCGTTGTTGGTAATTCCCTTGGCCGCGGCTCTTTTGGGCTTCTTGTCCGGCGCGGGCTTCGCCTTCTTGGCGAACTTGGCGCTTGCCGCCTCTTTTGTTGACGGGGTTGACGTGAAAGTCCGCCTGCCTGCGTTTGGCTCGCGGCCGCCTGAAGGCCGTTTCTGGCTTTCTTCAGTGCGCTTGGGGGCCGTTAACTTGGCGAAGTTCTACGGGGTTATGATGGGTTTGCTTGGTTTGCTCGCCGGGCTTTTGGTCGCTTGGGTGTTTTTAGTGCCTACAAAAGGCTTGTCCCTGCTTGCCATCCCGTTGGTTGCGGTTGCCGTCGGCTTTGTTGCATTTGTTTTCGGCGGAGTGTACGCCGCTGTGTTCAACTTTTCCGCCAACCTGAAGTTCGTCAACGGCTTGGACGCGCTAGTGCAGGCGCCTCCGGCAAAGCGCGCGCAGCCAACATAGTTCGGGTTTTCGAATTTCGTAGTTTCTAGGCAGGGTTAAATTCCTTCCCTGCGCAATAACCATATTAGGGGGGCGGTGGATTCGTTTTCCAACCGCGTTCTTGCGTCAAGCATGCTTGTCGCTTTAGGGGTTTTTGGCAGTGGCTCGGTTGCTTTCTTCGCAGGTTGCCTTCGCTGTTGGGGGCAGGCAGGATGCCAGGACGCAGGTGATAAGCGTCTTGTCTAAGGAATGGCCTTTGTCCGCCAAGCAAATTCACTTGCGCATTGCCTCCTCGAATGGTTCGGACGCCCTTTCCTACTCTGCTGTGCACAAGGCGCTTGGCGAGCTTTTGTCTCAAGGCGCCGTTGTCGACGGCGGCCCGGGTTATTCGCTTTCAAAGCCGTTTGTCGAGTCGCAGGAAAAGTGGTGGGGCGAGGCGACGAAAAACTACTCCGGCAAGCCGCCTAGCCTCGCCGTCATTCCGGAAAATTCTTCCGCGTTCCACGTCTTCAAGGGGGTAATTGCCGTTCCTTATTGGACTGTTGCCGAAATTCCGCCTCTTTTGTCGCAGGGCGACGTAGTGGTGGAACAGTGGTATTTTGCCTGGCCCGCCCAGATGGTTTCGGAGGAGCAGCACAAGCAGGTGATGTCTTTCGCCAAGTTCGGCGGGAAAACAATATTATGTCGGGGGAATTCTCCGGGCGACTTGCATTGCCTGAATTACTTGAAGGAGTTGATAGGGACGAAGTTCATTGCCGGTGCTAGTGTTGCTGACGACTGCGACGTCATCGCATTTAGGGATTTCGTGATAAACATTTACTGGCCTACTCACTTCAAGCAGAGGATGGCTCGCGCCCTTGCTTCGGACAACTTGGCCAAGGCAATGAAGGAAATCTACGATTACGTCTTCTACGGCGATGGCGCAAAGCTTGAAATCCCGGTGACGATTACGCGCAACCGTGCGATGGCCGAGCAGATTCTAGCCGATTCGCTGAAGTTTTTTGAGGAAAAAAGGAGCTGATGAGCAATTGTACAAGCCTCTGTCCGTTTCGCTTGACTCTCCAAAGGACGCCAAGTCGGCAGTTGTGAGCGTCCTCTCCGAGGAGTGGCCGCTTAGTGCGAAGGAGATTTCATCCAAAGTCAATTCTTTGAACGGCCATTCGTTTTCTTACCAGGCCGTTCACAAGGCTTTGCAGGAGCTTGGCGAGGATGCGGTTGTTTCGCGAGTTGAAAGCGGGCAGTACGCGCTTTCGTTCGACTGGCTCGACCGGCTTTCCCGCTATTCCGATGAAGTCCGCTCGAATTACAGCAAGGATTCCGGCGCATTTTCGCCGGGCCAAAGTGTGCTTTTCTTCGACTCTGCGGCCGAGGTTGACACTTTTCTTATAAACGCGTTCAAGAAGTTGTTCGACCCGAGCGACACGCTGGTCGCGCTGCAGTGGTGCCACTTTTGGATTCCCTTATTTTTTCCGCGCCAAACTTACGTCGAGATGAAGGAGGCAATCGCCATGGCGGATTTTTACTCGATTTCTTCAGCGGACACTTCCGTTGACCGCTGGTGCGCCGACTACTGGAGCAAAAACAACCTCAAGTACCGCCTTGGCGTAAAGCAGGCGTCGGGCAATGACGTGGTTGTCTACCGCGACGTCGTAATGCAAGTTTTCTACCCTCTTGAGTTCAGGCAGGCGCTTGACTCCGTCTACTCGTCGGCAAACCCGCGTGATTTCGACTTCGACAAGTTCTTCGAAACCGTCTTCGAGGAAAAGCGGCGCATTCCCGTCTCAATAACCAGAAACGCCGCCTTGGCAGAACAAATCAAGAAAGAAATCATGCGGCTATGGAAAGGTGAGTAAAATGGAAGTTGCATTGCAGAATCTAATTTCAAGAGACAAAGAGGCCGCAAAAACACTAGTCGTAGCTGTATTATCAAAAACATGGCCGCTGAGTCCAAAGCAGATTCACGCAGCCATACTTTTCGAAAAGGGTACAAAGCATATTTCTTATCAGGGCGTTCATAAAGCAATACTGGAGCTGCGGGATGCAGATGTAATTTTAAAGGAGGAAAACGGCTATCTGTTAAATAGAAAATGGCTTTCTCAAATTTCGCAAGAGATTTCTAGCGTTATTACGGCTTACGATGCCAAGGACTTTGAAATCTATGGTGGAAATACCGGCAAGATTTCCGCCGTTTTTAGAGCACTTTCTCTACTCAAGCATCTTTTGACTAGCGGCTATCTTAAACTTTCTAGAGACGAATTTTTCCTATATGGTAACCGCATCGGAATGATTGCCATGTATCAGTATCTAATTTTGTTCCAAGCCATTAGAAAAAGCAAGGAGCCTAATTTGCTATATTCTTCCGCGCATAAGTTAGGTGTTCACTGGTTTAGGCGGCTTCGCGAGCAGGGTATTTCAAAAGGTTCTTTGGAAGAAGAAATCGAATTTGGATGTGATGCTCTTAGTATTGCCGGTTGGGGCGGAATAAACATCGAGTTCGTTGATGCCAAAAACAAGCTTGTAACAGTCTCAATGGATCACTCGCCCTTTGCCGCAGAATATTTGAAAATTGCTGGAAAAAGCCCACAGCCGGTCGATGATATGGTCAGAGGATGCCTCGCAGGCGGATTTACGATAATTTTGGATGATCCGACTTTAGAGGGTATTGAAACGCAGTGTATTGCTTGTGGAGACGAAAAATGTGTGTTTGAGATAAAGCCCCGCGCAGATTTTAACCCAAGAAATTCGAGCCTTAGGCTCCAACTATGATAGTAGTTTCTACGTATTAACGATTAAATACTCGCCCGAACTTATCAAGAGCATGGATAGTCGGGTTAGTACTGGTATAGCTGGCTTAGATCAATCCCTAGGTGGAGGAATTCCTAGGGGAAGTGTAGTATTAATTTCAGGAGGTCCCGGTACTGGAAAGAGTACATTTTCTCTCCAGTTCGTCATATCTGGCGCTTTAGCTAAAGAAAAGTGTATTTATGTTACGACTGAGCAAAAAGAAGCAGAACTTCGCCGTCAAACAGAAGCTTACGGTTGGAAAATTGACGAGTTGATTGAAGGAGGATTTCTTAAGCTAGTTTGGATTGATATCCTAGCCGAGAATAGCATTTTGGAGGTAATACGTAGTGCTGTTAGTCAATTTAAACCAAGTAGAATAGTAATAGACTCGATAAGTACTTTTTCAGAGTATGCCGGCGTTACAGATTTTGCTAAAGATATTTTACTAAAACGTGGCGGAGTACCAATACGGGGCATAGATCAAGTAGTTCCCGCGAGATTATCGGAAAAAACTATGATTAAAAGAATTGTTGCCTCTTTAATGGGTGAATTAAGGGGATTTAATGCTACGGTTATGTTGACTTCCGAACTTTCGGAGCGTTCTGAGCATTTCAGTTCCGATGGAGTAACTGAGTTTTTGGCAGATGGGATAATTGTACTATATTACTTAGGCGTTGGTAGTTCGAAATTTAGGAGTCTTCAAATAAAAAAAATGAGATATACCTCTCACGATATGGAGCCGCTTTCATATGTTCTATCCAAGGACGGTTTAGCTTTAGTGAAAGAAAAACCATTTATGTGATACCATGTTTGACGTTGTTGCAAAATTAATGTTTCATAAACAATTAGCATTTGAGGAAGGTTCAATAAAGTTGCTTAACCAAAATGTAGTGATCTTCCCAATTGTTAATTTGTTTGATATTCAAGTTGCGATGGAGGAAGTTGGTCGAGAAAACAAGTTATATGATTCATCCAAGAAACTTGGCAAACTTTGGATTGAAGAGATTTTCAAAGCATACGCTATGAATACGATTGAAGAGCAGGTTCGATGGGGAGAGACAGTAGTAACTTTAGCCGGCTTTGGAAAAATGAAGGTAGTTAACTGGGACGTTGATAAGAAGGAAATGATCTATCAACTTCACGATAGCTCTCTAGCCAAACTCTACGGTAAAGTTGGCAGGTGTGTTGACCATGTTCCCCGAGGTTGGTATGCTGGAGCTTCGTCAGCTTTCTTTCATGATGATATTGATTGTGTCGAACTTAAGTGCATAGCAAAAGATGATCCTTATTGTGAATTTGCAACCGGTTCCCTCGATAATTTACGAAAATTTAATGGCGCGTTTAAGTCCCAGTTTCCAAACAAGTAGAAGCGTTCAACTTATGGATTATAAAAAATTAGCTGTAAACCATTCCGATATTTGGTGGACACACGACTCTAAAAATTTTGAGCAGTTAACTGCTAAAGCATGCAACTTGTTATTGCTTTTAGGCTATGGGCGCAAATCAGTTCTAAATGCTGCAACGCACATTTCAAAATCATACGAATATTATGATTTAGCGGTGGAGGCATCCGATAATGCGGTTCGTTCTAGTTATTTTAAAAAAGTTCAAGATGAACACCGTCAAGTTATGTTGATCTTGGATAAACGAGTTTTATTGGGAGATATTTACTTTTACTGGTGGAAATATTTTTATCTACGAAATCCGTTCGGATATATTCTTCTCCTGCTTGCGTATCATTTAATTTCTTTTCCACCTTCGAAAATCCCATTCGCATTTTTGAGTTGCGTTTATATCTCTGCGGCTGGAGTTTTTGGACACAACAAAAGGAACAAAAAGATTGCAGAATTTTATCTTGAAGAATATTGGCGAGTAGTAGATCGTGCCGGGTTATCCGCTAGTCATATTATCTATTGACCCTATTGGCCAAGCCGTCGTTCTCGTTTTTGATATTCGCCATAGATTTTATCCAGTTTTTCCTTGCTGAATTCGGGGTAGTGGAATTTTTCGAAGAATAGCTCCGAGTGGGCCATTTGGAGAAGGGGGCAGCCGGAGAGTCTTTTTTCAAACCCGGAGCGTATGACTAAGTCAATCGGCGTATTGAGTTGGAGGTATGGGATTATGCTTTGGTTTATCTCGCTTCCTTTCTTAAGGATTCCGTGCGTGAAGGCCTCCTTGATTTCCCACTCTCCGTCGTAACCGGCCAAAAAGTTGCAAAGCGGACCGCTCCGGCCACTCGTTTCTCGTTCCAGATTGTTCAGTGCCGAGACGTAGTCTTCCGGGAGCAAGGTCTTGTCGCCTATGAATCGAAACCGGATTTTTGCCGCTTTTATCCTTTCATCACGCAATAAAAGCACGTACAGCCTTTTTTGGGCCTCAAGAATAGGCATTACTTCGGTAACAATGTCGCGTTTAAGCAAATTATTTCTTGCTGCCATGAAGAAAGTCAGTTCCGAAGCCCGCCCCTCGACCAAAAAATAGTTTATTATCAGCGGCGTTGTTTTTTCCGCAGCAATCTTGTAAACCTCCTCGTAGCTAAGGCCCTTTTCCTTGGCCCACCTGCGGTTTCCATCTGGTATTATCAGTACATGACCAAGCTTGTTCGGCATAAGGCTACCTTTTATAATGGGAATTGTAGGATTTTCTACAAATTGATTAAGCTTCGCTGAACTATATAAAAGTAGTTACATCCCGCCTGTTTTCTTGATTAGCATGCCTTTGTCTCCCAGGTCCATGGGGTGGAGTGCCATTTCGTGCTTGGTGCCGCGCATTTTTCTTATGTAGAGCGTGCGGAATCCGGTCTGGGAGGCCCCGCCAATCAGGCTCAGTACGATGACGCCGTCGGAAATGTACTCCTCCACGCCGTACTTGCTGAACTTGCTTGGTACGCCCGTCTCGCTTTCCTTCGCCTCCGTAATCAGCACGGTCGTCATTCCCGCGCGGGCGGTGACGTAAGACAGTTTCAAAATGCTTTTGCGCACTTCGTGCTCCGAGTCGAGGCGGAATGCCATGCTCGGCACGCTGTCAATCACTAGGCGCTTGGCGCCGATGTTCCGAGCAACGCTGATTATGTCAATCAATATCTTGTCAATGTCCATCTGGCCGGGAAGGATGGCGTGTTCCTCTTCGCTAGGCACGCCCGCCTTGGCGCTAGTCACGTCGATGATGGCTAGCTTGTTTTTCTTTTCAAGTGCGGCAATGTCCCAGCCGAAGTTGAGCATGTCGTTTCGAATCTTGTCAGGCATTTCGTCAAAAGCGACCAAAAGCCCCGGCTCGTCAAACTCGGCCGCGCCCTTGTACAAAAACTGCATTCCGAAAATGCTCTTGCCAGTGCCGCAAGAGCCAGTCACGAGAATAGTCCGACCTTTTGGAAAGCCCCCGCCAATAAGCTCGTCCAAGCCGCCAATGCCAGTCTTGACGCGTTCAACCAATTATTCCAACTCCCTCTAGAACAAGCAAGGAACACCGGCTTAAAAAGCGTTGTGAAAACAACCGCCGAGCAAGGTGCGGCGGAAAAGGTAGGAATTACCCTACAATCCGGCTGAACACGCGCGTCCGCACTTGCTTGGCGCCAAAGGCCTTCGCCACTTCTCGCTCCACTCTCGCGGCGTCGAACTCCTTGCACGAAAAAACGTCCACGTACGCCTCGCGCAGCGAGGGGAAAGTGTGCACGCTCACGTGGCTCTCGGCAATCAAAACAAAGCCGCTCACGCCCCCCGGGTCGCTTTCCCTTGAAGGCGCCTTGTAAACAACCGGCTCGCTCACTCGCGTCATGCCCACGCGCGCGGGTGTTTCGCGCAAAAAGCGCTTGACGAAAGAAGCGTCGGATAAGCGACTGCGCTTGCAGTCAAGCAAGTCCAGGGTCAAGTGCGTTCCCGAAAGGCTTTTTTTCCCAATCAGCCTGCCGCCCGCAAATTCCGTCAGGTTATAGCCCAGGTCGAAGGAAAACACCGCAAGGAAGAATGCAAAGTTGTGCAAATACAGCGAGACGGCAAGCGCAGTCAACTCCATCAAAACCCTCTTTTCAAACAGCCAAGCAAGCAGCCCGTGGCGCAGGGCGAAAAAGTCGCTTGCAAGCTCGTCAAGCGAAGCAGCTGCAAGCAAAAGGCCAAGCACAAGCAAGTTGGGTGAAGGAAGGCCCCACAAGGCAAGCGCGAGGAAAACACCGGCTACGCCGTATTGGTGCGCCCGCCTGTCAATCTTACCTCCAAGCAGCACGCCCGCCACCATTGCGAGAAAGACTGTTGCAAGCTCGGGCGATGAAGATATCAGGAAGCCGCCGAGCAGGCCGTAGGCAAAGCCGATTAGCGAGTCAAGCCACGCAAGCCGCTTTGGCGACATCCCCTCGTCGACAATGCCGTCGGCCAGCTTGACCAGAACGCCTGCGAGCAAGGAAAGCAAGTAGTAAAGCAACGAAACTGCCATGGATGCAATTAGCTCCGACAACATTAATTACGGTTTTCTCAGCAAAATAATTGCGTGAAAGTCCTCGGTTTCACCGGCTTTTTCGGAGCCGGCAAGGGAACGGCAATACACCTAGTCAGCGAGATGACCGGCGCTGCTGTTTTCAGCACGAGCGAAGAGCTTGCCGACGAATGCCGCCGCCGCGGCCTGCCGACCGACCGGCCCACAAAATACTTGGTGGCAAATGACTTGCGCGAGAAATTCGGCCCCGGAGAGCTATCGCGCCGCGTTGCTGAGAAAATACGCAAATTGCCTAGAACAACCAAGCTCGCGCTTGTTGATGCGTTGCGCACTCACGGGGAAGTGCAGGTGTTCCGCGACGGGTTTGGAAAAGACTTTGCGCTAGTCAGCATCGAGGCGCCTGCCAAGGCGCGTTACGAAAGGGTGAGCGAACGCGCGCGGGACAAGGGTGACGCGCTTTCCTACGAACAATTCCTCGACAGCGAAAAGAAGGAAAACCGGCCGGATGCAAAGCCGTTTGAGCAAAACCTCGGCGCAGTCGCCAAGCTCGCCGACTACAAAATTTCAAACGACGGTTCTCTCAAGGATTTGAATCAAAAGCTGCACGAGTTTCTTCTCAAGCACGACTATTTGGATGCTTTTGCTGACTTGAGCAGGCTTGGTGAAAAGTTCAAGGGCGACAAACGCAAATCCTCGGTTCAAATAAAGCGAGAGCTGCACGAGTATATGGCAGATGAAATTAGTAAGTCAAACCGTTAATGCCGCATTCTAGCTCCCAAGCTTGGCCTCAAGCCACTTTGCCGTCTCGATGGCCTGCGGTTCAGTGCTTGCAACCAACTTTGCCACGCACTCGAGTTCTTGCGAGTATTCGCTGTTTTTCGCCGCGACAACAACACTAACTTCCCTTCCCAAAAGCGAGTCCTTCTTCAAGTCAAGCGCAGTCTGCGCCTCGACCGACAGTTCCTTGAGCCCCAAGAGTGTAAGTGCTTCCTCGCCAAAAAACACGCAAGCGAGGTTGGCCGAGCCGTCGTCCAAACGAGTGCGAACTACTAAAGTGCTTCTAAGCTTGTCCCCGCCGCAGGCGGCGCACTTTGGCGCAGTTGCCTTCGCCCCGCAAGCAACGCACTTGACTGCCACGCTCGCCCCGCGCAGTTCAATTAGTTTCGCGCTTACAAGCGCAGTGTCGCCTTCCGCAAGCTCGCTTAACTGCTTTTGCGTAAACTGGGATGAAAGCACGTCAGACGCCCCCGCAAGCCCGTGGTTTTTGGGCGAGGGGATGATGCGGCCCTGCCAGGAAGCGTGCGCCTCAAGCTCGCCGTCGCGCCCGCGCTTGACGTAAGCGCTTTCGACCTTCAGCGCAGTGCCGGGTGAAATGCGGGAAAGCGCGCTTGCGTTCTCGTCCCAGCCAACTAGGCGCATGCTGCCAACTCCGTCGCTTACAAGCGCGTCGCACACAAGGCCCTTTTCAGACACTCCTGTTTTTGAAATGCGCACGAACTCGCTTGCCTTGCCAACGCGAAGCACGCGGCAGTGAAAGTCAGCGTCGGCCATCCCTTCCGAAAGTTCCTTCAACGCAACTGCCTTCTTGTCGCGCTGTGGCACCAACTGTGCAGTGTCCCCCTGCGCAAGCGAGACGCGCGTCAGGAGGCTTGCGTGAAGCTCGAGGGGTGAGGCGTTTTTGACAAAAGCCCCTTTGACCTCAAGCACGTCGTTGCGCTCGACAGAGTTTTTCTCAAGAACTGAAACGTCATTTCCCCAAAAAACAAGCACTGCCTCGCCGCTTGAGTCGCGCACAAGCACGTTGCACACGCGGCCCTGCCTCTCGCCCCCGCGGCCGTCTTTCCTCACGAACTTCTTGGGCGAAAAAACGTGCCAAACTCGCACGCGCGCATTCACCACCCTACCTTGGGCAGTCTTGCACTCGGCAAGCGAATGAAAAAGCGTCTCGGCGGTGGCCAGGGCCTGGGGCACGCCGGCCTCGCGCGCGATAATCTCAATAGCGCCCTCGCGGGTAAGCAGGCCGGCGAAGCGCTCCTGCTGCGCGCTTATCTCAAGCTCAAGCTTGCCGCTGTCCCAACCCGTTTTTTCAAGCAAGAGTGACTCCGACCCTTCCGCCATGCGCACCACTATCCCCTATTGTTAAAAACAAAATTCCCCGTTGGCGATACGTTAGAGGCAAGGGGAATTTATTAAGCTAGCGGGAGTAACGAATTTAGCAACAGGTGGCATCGCCATGCAGGGAAAAGTGCTGAAATACTATTACGAGAAGCTCTCTAGCGAAGGCGCCCTCTTGTGCTCGCTCATCGAGCCGGACAAGAACTTTTTTGAAAAAGGCGTTTCAATAGCACGCAAGAGCGCGGAAGCGGGCGCGGATGCCATTTTAATTGGCGGCAGCATAGGTGCGCAGGGTACGGTGCTTGACAACACAGTCAAGATGATCAAGGAGGCCGTAAGCATTCCCGTTGTCCTCTTTCCCGGCAACATCTCCGGCCTTACGCACTATGCCGACGCGGTTTACTTCATGCACTTGCTCAACTCGCGCGACGTCTACTGGCTCTCAACAGCCCAGATTCAGGCCGCGCCTGCAGTTGCGGCAATGGGCATCGAACCCATCCCAACCACTTACCTCGTCATCGAGCCGGGAATGGCGGTTGGCTGGGTGGGAAACGCAAACTTAGTCCCCCGCGGCAGGCCCGACTTGGCAGGCGCGTGCGCTCTTGCAGCGCGCTTTACCGGCAGCCGCGTGCTGATTGCCGACAGCGGCAGCGGCGCGCCCTCCCCCGCCCCGGCTGCAATAGTGTCGGGAATGGCGAAAGGCTGCGGCCCCGACGTTCTTCTCTTCTCCGCAGGCGGAATACGCACGCCAGTTCAGGCGAGCCAGCAAATCCGCGCCGGCGCCTCAGGCATCCAAGTGGGGACTGCCTTCGAGTCCGGCGACGTTTTCGGCAAGATAAAGCGCATGGTCCGGGCGGTAAAGCGCGAAGGAAAGAAACGGGTTTAGGCTATTTTCATCAACTTGTTTTTAAGCAAATTCCGCTACAAGCTAATTGTGGCGCCATCTCCTAAGAAATCTATTACTGAACACTTTTTGGCAGCAGTTGGCCCGGAAAAGGAAATTGAATTTCATCGCATCCGTTTTGGAGCTGGTGGCGCGCGCTGGACAACTGCCGTCCCTTTGGCAAATGGACAGACTATCGCAGTCCGTTTTTCACGCGCGCCGCGTAGAAATCCGACTGCAGAGTTGCTCCTCTCGCCCAGAAACGTTCCTGTTACGGATGAAGAAAAGTGCACGCGGATTTTGCACGACTTAACTGAAGACAAGTTCACTCGTTTTCATCCTACTGATGGTGAGAACGCCTTGAAAAAAGGCGACCGGGCGTTGGAGACGTTTCTTGAGATGATGGCATTAGTCGACCGGTTCAAGCCCCATCCGGGCACTCCGCATGATTACCGCAGTAAATGGGACGAGTTTGTCCGCCCCTTTAGCTCCAGGTACTCGAGAAAACTTGACGCCAAAGCTTGACGGCTTTTCGATTTCAGTCCCCCCGGCAAACGCCAGTCCTGCGCCCGCCGGCGCCAGTAAATGCCAGTTTAAGCCTCTTTTCCCGTCTCCCGGCAAGCCACTGTGTTGGTGCTGCTTTTAAACGCCTTTTCCCGCACCTAGGTTTTGTGGCGGTCGTATGATTGCAGACCCGGCTTTTTCACTCGTCCTCTTCCTACTGGCGCTTGACGCAGGGCTTACTTTCGCAATCGTCCGCCAAATGCGTTCCAAGCAAATTCCCTTGTTTTCCAAGTGGACCGGCAGGCGCCTTGCTGCCGACGAGATAGAGGCAAATGCTCTTGCGCGGGCGTGTTGGCGGAAGTTCGGCCTCGCCCGCGGAACAATAGCCGCCTACGCCGTTGCCGCGGCCTTGATTGGCCTTGCAACGCAATTCATCTTCACGCAAACGTGGTTTCTCCTGCTCGTTGCCGGCACTCAAATAGTAGCGATTCAGCTGAACCTCTCAACACTTCGCGAGGCAAAATATATTTAAAGCATAAAAACATAATTAAATATGGTGATATGCTATGCGAACTACCGTGATTCTGGATGATTTACTTTACGAAAAACTTGCAAAGTCAGCGATAGAGCGCCACGGTCATCTGAAAAGCCTGTCAAAGACACTAAATGAGATACTTTCAAGTTTTTTCGAAACAGAGGGCGTTCCTAAGAGTATGTTCGGTGCCTGGAGGGCCGAGAAGGACCTAAGTTCAAGGGGGTTGCGTGAGGAGGGAGAACCGCATTGAAGATAATAGACTCATTCGCATGGTTCGAGTATTTTGCGGGCAGTAAGCGCGGCGCCTTCGTCGAAGCTTGTCTAAAGTCCGGGGAACCGATTGGTACGCCAGCTTCATGCATTGCTGAAATCAAGAGAAAACGTTTTCGCGAAGGAAAGCAATTTGCTCAGGAATTGGCCTTCATCAAGGCAAACAGTTCGGTCCTGCCTTTGACCGAAGAGATTGCGCTTCGTGCGGGGGAAATAAAGGAATTGCATTTTGCCGATGCGCTCGTTTACGCAACTGCAGTAGAACACGCCGCCATCGTAATAACCGGCGACCCGCATTTCAGGGCGATGTCTAACGTCCAACTTATTTAGTTTTTTCAAGCGGAAATTGCATAATTACGCGAAGTGATCACTATGGTTTCAATAGACGGCAACTACCTTGAGGCAGGCGGCCAGATCCTGCGGACTTCACTTTCCTTATCAGCACTGCTGCAAAAGCCCTTCCGCATTGAAAACATCCGCGCCGGCAGGCCAAAGCCCGGCCTGCAGCTGCAGCACTTGACCGCAGTCAAGGCAGCTGCCGAAGTCTGCGGCGCGAAAGTAAGCGGGGCGGTGCTTGGTTCGCAGGAAATAGTTTTCGAGCCATCCAAAGTAAGGCACGGCAGTTTTTCCTTCGACATCGGCAGCGCCGGCAGCACCACGTTAATTTTGCAAACGCTGCTTCCCGCGCTTGCCTTCGCAGGCGGGGAAAGTACGCTTCGAATCACCGGCGGCACGTCAAACCCATTCGCGCCCTCTAGCTGGTTTGTAGAAAAAGCATTCCTGCCGTGCGTGCGCAAGGCAGGCGTGCAGGCGGGCCTGCAGGTAATGCAATTTGGCTGGTATCCAAAGGGAGGAGGCGTAATTGAAACGGCCATAGTTCCTTTGCAGAAACACATGTCGCCTTTCAACCTAGTTGGCCGCGGAAAGCTCGCAAAGTTGCGCGGCCTTTCAATTGTTTCGAACCTGCCGCTTTCAATTGCGGAGCGAATGAAAACGCGAGGCCTCAAGAACTTGACGGAAGCCGGTTTGGCCGGGGCGAAAATAGAGCTCGTGCAGGCTGCTCCCGCAATTGGAGAAGGCGCGGAGTTCTTCCTGCTTGCCGAGTACGAAAATTGCGCAAACGGCTTTAGTGCACTTGGCGAGCGCGGCAAGCCGGCTGAGAAAGTCGCGGGCGAGGCAGTTCACAACTTCAGGCAATTCCAGGCGACTAACTCTTGCGTGGAAGAGCACCTCGCCGACCAGCTGCTTCTCTACGCTGCGTTGGCAAAAGGAAAAAGCGAGTACTCCGTCTCGTGCGTAAGCAGGCACTTGCTTACCAACGCCTGGGCAATCCGAGAGTTCCTGCCGGAGTGCGAAATTAAAATCGCGGGAAAGGAAGGAGACTCCGGGACAGTACAAGCCGAAGGCATTGGCTTTTCACGAGATTAAAATCAGCACCGCGGCCAAATCCAAGCCAGCCAGGCCGAGGATAAGCGCAAGCAGGATGTACGGCCCCAGGCGCGGCAGGGTCTTGGCAATGGGAAAAGTTGTTATTCCCTCTTTTTTCACAATCGTTTTCAGCTTTTCAAGCTCGCCCTTAGTAACAACTGGCCCGAGCTGGTACTTGGAGACTATTTGCGCAGGCATCTTTTCAAGCGCCAGCACGTCCTCGTCCTCAATTTTTGAAACGGAAATGCGCTTTATGATTACCTCATCCATCAGTTGTTTTCCAAAAGCCATGAGGAAAAGGGCCGGCAGGAAGACGAGGGAATAGAAAGCAATTTGCACGGGCTTGAGGCCCGCGTAGTAGTTGATTGCAACAAGCGCAAGCAACCCGGTTCCTCCTCCCAGCAACGCGTTTTTCCATTCGGGCTTGAGTTTCTTGAGCTTTCTCAGCTCGAGCGCGTACTGCAACCCGCTTCCAAAAAGCGCTAGAAGCGTGCTCATGACGAACAGGCTGAAGAAAAACGGCACTTTCGCACTCACGTCCGCAAGCAGTTGTGGCTGGAAGGATTGTCCGGACAGCAGCGCGCCGCCAAGGCCGGTTGCGAAAAGCATTGGATTGAGCGGCAATAGCAGGTGCAGCCCCGTGTAAAGCAGGACGTCGCCCCCGCCTAGTTTTCCCGTGCGGTAAAGCAAGTAGCCCGCGCCGAAAATCACGGCCGCGCCCCCAAGCGACAGCTTGATGAACTCCATGTCCCCCGTTGCCAAGTCGGCAGCTGCGCCAAGCGCAATCATCGCATAGCACAGGCGCTCGTCAATGAAGCTAGTCTTCCAGTCCTGCCACGCGGCCGCGCCCGTGCACGCGAGGGCGATTGCGGCGCGGAGGAAAACGAAGTTCATTTTGAATTCACTTTCCGAAACCGCCCAGTCCCTTGAGGGCGCCGAGGTTCATGCCGCCAAGTTTCTTCATCAGGCCGCGGTTGCCCTTGAGCGACTTCATCATCTTCTGCGACCTATCGAAGCTCGTCACGAGCTCCTTTACAAGCTCTGGCTTTACGCCAGCACCGCGGGCGATTCGCTCCTGGCGCTTGGCGTTTCTCATCGCCTCGGGGTTGGTGCGCTCGTAAGGCGTCATGCTGTGGACGATTGCCTCGAATTTCTTCATCTTCTCCTCGCTTTTCACCATCAACTCCTCGGGCAGGTCGTATACGCCGAGCATCTGAAAGACGCTCTTGAGGGGGCCCATGTTCCGCATTGCCTTCATCTGAGCGAGGAAGGAATTGTAGTCAAGCTTGCCTTCCTCCATTGCTTTTTGCAAATCTTGCTGGTCTGTGAGTTCCTTGGTCTTTTCAAGCAGGGCCTTGAGGTCGGGAAAGCCGCACAGCCTCGCAACGAACTGCGTAGCGTCAAAAACCTCAAGCGCCTCGGGCTTCTCCCCAGTCCCAAGGAAAGCAACTTTCGCTCCCGTTGCCTTGACGGAGCTGAGCGCACCGCCTCCCTTGCCGCTGCCGTCCATCTTTGTCACGATGACGCCAGTGACGCCAACGGTGTTGTTGAATTCCGTCGCCTGCTTGCCCGCCACCTGCCCCACGTCCGCGCTGACTACCAAAAACTTCTCGTCGGGTTTGAACAACTCGTTAAGGCGAGCAAGCTCGCCTGCAAGCTCGGCGTCAAAAGCGCTGCGTCCTGCAGTGTCGAGAATAAGCACGTCGTACTTCGAGAGGGCCGAAAGCGCTTCCTTCGTAATTTCTTCAGCGCCCGCGCCTTTCCTTCCGTAAAATCCGCAGCCAACTTGCTTTGAGAGCTGCTCAAGCTGCTCGTGCGCAGCGGGACGGTGCACGTCCCCGGCAATCACGCCGACGCTCAGGCCCTTGTTCATGAAGAACTTCGCGATTTTCGAAACCGAAGTTGTCTTCCCTGACCCGAAGAGCCCGAGCATCATGATGCGCTGCTTTCTCACCTGCGGCTCGTACTTTTCACCAAGCATTTTCGCAAGCTCCTCGTAGACAATGCTTACGACGTGCTCGCGGACTGACAAGAGCGAAGGGGGCTTTTCGTGAATGGCGCGTTCCTCGATTTTCTTCGTCAGCTCGAGGACGAGCTTGACGTTCACGTCGCTTGACAACAGCGCGCGCTGAAGCTCTTTTACCAAGTCCTTGACTGCGGCCTCGTCAACAACCGGCGCGCCGGTGATGCGCGCAAGCGCCTTTCTGATGCCTTCCCCCAAGTCCATAAGCGCATTACCCTTTAGATTTTCTTTATCCTGAATCCCGAAACCATTGCCCCCGCCAAAACCACGAGCGCGGCTGCCAGGAAGTCTTTTGCGAACAAGCCAACTGCAACTGCGACGAGCGCGGAGGCCGGAATCGGCAGCCCGTAGTAAACGCCCTTCTCGATTTGCAGGTTGAACCGCGCGAGACGGTAGACGCCTGCGCAGGCAAAGGCAATCGCGGCTGCAAGAACAGGCAGGCTGTTGTGAGCGCTCAACGCCAACGCCGCCGGCGCGGCGCCAAAGCTTACTGCGTCTGCAAGCGAATCAAGCTGTTTTCCAAACTCGTTGTGCTGATTTTGCATTCTTGCAACAAAACCATCTGCATAGTCGAGAGCGGCGGCAGCTCCAATGAGCGCTGCTGCGGCGGGAAATTGTTTCACGATGCTCATGCTGATGCTTGCGGTGCCCGCAGCCACGCTCGCCAGGGTGAACGCGTCTTTAAGCCCCAATTTTGGTTGCGGGAGCGCCATAGCTATTTTATTGCTTGCGAAGGCATAAATACTCTATAAGGGCCCGTAGCTCAGTCTGGTTAGTAGCGCTGGTCTTATACGACGCGCATTCGCAAGAATGCGTGAAAAAGCGCTCTAGGACAACCAGTGGTCGAGGGTTCAAATCCCTCCGGGCCCACTCACTTGCGCGGCGTGCGCATCTTCCACATTCCATAGAGTGCCAAGCTCATGGCCGCGACCGTCAGTATGTTCTTTACTAAGGCTTCGTCTATGCGAGTTGCCGGGTCGAAGTCAAGCCCGCCGCGGGAGAGGAAGTCAAAAAGCCTCGAGAGTCCGACGAGCCCGATTCCCGCGAGGATGAACCGAAGGCCGCGGCCGATTGCGCCGCCGTAATCCTTGATGAATTGCATGCCAAGCCAGATTGTGAGTATGCAGAAGAGGACGGACACTAGGTCTGCTGCGAGAACGATTCCGAGGGTATAGTCGTTGTCCAAGGGCGACGCGGAGGCGGCAAGCTGGGGCAAGAGCGCTGCAAGAGCGGCCGCTGCAAAAACAACTTTCCTTTCCACTGCCATATCGCTTCCACCTTCTTTGCGTTTTTCAATTATTTAAGCTCTTCAGGCAAGTCCTCGGTGCCGGAAAGCAGGGGCGCGACCGCCTTCCTTGCGGCAATCACTGCAAAACCGCCTTCAAGCTCGGCGTACTTGCGAACGAGCTCGCCGAGGTTTTCCTTCGACGCTCCGGCCACCCGGCTTCCTTCAACTTGCAGCCCCCGCACTTCCCGCGCCTTTGCCAGCGCGACGGTCTCGCCAAGCACCTTCACCTGCTTGGCAAGCACTGCCTCTGCAAGCGCGCAATAATCCGCCTGCCGCGGCTTCTCCTGTTGCGCGTTTTCTTCACTCGGCTCTTCCGAAATTTCATAAACCGCCTTGACGCGGATGACTTTGCGAACGGTCTTGACCTTGACTTCTGCAGTTAGCCGAGTGTCAAACAGGTCTTTCATCACGGGCATTCGAATGCCGCCCATAAGGTCCTCGAGCCTCAGTTTGTACAACTCCCCGATGTTTTGCGGGTCGTTGATGACTAGGGCGGGAGCGAACTTCACGCCGAGCTCCCGCAGGGCGTGCAGCCTATGCAGGCCGTTGGTCAATAACACCCTCCTCGCAGCGGCAACTGCAGTGACGAAAGGAAGCCCGTAACCTACTACTACGCTCATCACCCTGGCCGGGACCCCCGCCGTCATGCGCAGGAGGACGTCGTTTTCCTCAATGGGCCGCGAAATCGCGTCGGTCACGCGCAAGTCCGTGTTTTCTGAAGAGAAAATGAACGTGCCGTCAGCGGCCTTTTGCTCGTAAACCGGCTCGAGGGTTTGTCCCGGCGGAAAGCAAAAGCCGACCAGCTCCTCTTCCGAAGGGCTGCCCGCCATTCTTTTGCCAAGCTCGTCGCAGTAATCGAGATTGACTGCCGGTTGCAGGTTGACGAGCTTGTCTACTTCCACCATTTTCAGCTGCGCGCCTGTGTGCATCAACGACTTGAACTGCGGGCTTGCCGCAATTTTCTCAAACCGCTGAACCGCCTCTTGCCCCGGTTCGCGTATTTCAATGGTGCGTCCCAAGTACGCCTCTTCTGCGGAAAGCTGCCCGCCTAGCTTGACTGCCTCCTGCCACTTGGAGACTACTTCCTCCCGCCGGCTTGGCTCGCCGCATCTGTCAAGCCACCGGTCAAGCACGTGCTTTTGCATCCAGGGAAGAAGCAGCTTCCGCCTTTCGTACTTCACGCTCGTTCTTTTGCTCGGCAAGTAATATAAGCCGGAATTCCCCCTAACCCCTTTTACTTTTAGGTGATTCCGCCTGTGTTGCACACGATACTCTTGGCAGAAAGCGCGCTCGAGCCAGTCCCCCCCGAGCTGCAGGCAGAGCCCGCCATCATGGAGGAAGCGCGGCGTGCGAAAACCACTCCCGGCAAGCTCTTGCTCGACGCCTCGCGCCACCTGCCGCTGATGCGCAAGCACCTCAAGGACTGGAGCAAGCGCGGACGGCCGGACATAGCGCACTTTTGCGCCTTGCTCGCGCTTGACTCGCGGCTGAACCAAGAGCGCGGCGTGCGCTTTCTCGTCCACACGCGCAACGACGAGGTGATAGTCTTTGCCCCCGACGTGCGCCTCCCGCGCGTTTACAACCGCTTCTGCGGCCTCGTGCAGGACTTGTTCGAGAAAAGACGCATCGAACACGAGGGAAAAACCCTGTTGTTCCTAGAGAAGAAAACGCTAAGGCAACTGCTGGTTGAACTCGCTGAGGAAAATGAAATTCTCGTTCTTGACCAGACCGGCGAGCGCAAGACAATCCCCGACTTGAGCGAACTCGCCGGCCGGCAAAGCGCGTGTTTTGTAATCGGCGGCTTCCCCCACGGCGCTTTCTCAAGCCCCGAACTCGCCAAGCTCCCGAAGTTTTCCATTTCAAGCAAGGAATTGTGCACCTGGGCGGTGCTTACCGACGTGCTCGCCGCGTGTGAAATCGCCTCCGACGAGGAAAAGCAATAACTGCATGACGGAAGTGGGAAAAGGCTTTGAAGGAAGTTGACGAAATCGCATTGGA
>CAZPDD010000006.1:0-19722 GCA_964585235.1 Microcaldota archaeon
GGTCGCGTAGATGACACGCTTCCGCGGCCGATAGGGCGAAAATCAGGATAACTTTTCCTTCAACATTTCCTGCGCCTCTTGCGGGCTCGCGCGGCCCTTGGTGAGCTTCATCACCTGCCCCGCGAGGAAATGAAGCGCCTCGGACTTGCCAGACTTGTAGTCATCGACAACCTTTTTGTTTTCAGAAATGACTTTTTCCACGATTTTTTCAAGCTCCTCGCCGCCGTGGATTCCGAGGAGGCCCAGCTTCTCGGCATTCTTTCTCGGCTCAAGTCCCGCGTCCAAAAAGTCGATAAGAAGTTTTTCCGCAACTTTTTCAGTAACCTCTTTTTTCCCGAGCATTTCCAAGATTTCAATTATCGTTTTGGCCGAGAGCTTGCTTTGCTTGTACGCCAGCGAGCGGTAGTTCAACTGTTTTTTTACCACGCCGCGCATGAAATTGGCGGCGGAACTGGCATCAGTTTTTTTCACTATTTCTTCAAACGCGCCTGCGTATTCCTTTTCGAGGCACAAGGCAAACGCCTCTTCTTCAGTTATTTTGTAGTGCCTAACGAACCTCTCGCGCTTTTGTCGCGGCAGTTCCGGCAACTCTTTCCGCAGTTTTTCGACAAGTTCTTTTGTAATCACAACTGGCGGCACGTCGGGGTCGGGGAAGTAGCGGTAGTCGGCGGCGGTTTCCTTCATCCGCATGCCTAGGGTAATGCCTTGGCTCTCGTCGTAATGCCGCGTCTCCTGGCCGAAAGTCATTCCGTGCTTGAGGAGGTTGCGCTGGCGCGTTTCCTCGAACTTGAGGGCCGTGAAGACGCCCTTGAAGCTGTTGATGTTCTTCACTTCCACGCGCGCCGAGCCTTCGATGCTGATGTTCGCGTCGCACCGCATGCTCCCCGGCTCATCCCTTCCCGCTCCGAGGTATTCGAGAATCGCGCCAAGTTCTTCAAGAAAGCGCCTCGAGTGCTCCGCGTCTTTGAAGTCCGGGTCGGTGACAATCTCGATGAGCGGGATGCCGGAGCGGTTGAAGTCAACTTCCCCGCTTTTCAAGTCATACCGTCCGGGGTCTTCCTCCACGTGGCATTCGGTTATTCGTACTCCTGCGAGTTCGCCGTCTTCCGCTACAGGTTTGCTTGTACGTTGGTATCCCGATGGCAAGTCTGGCCAGTGATAGTGCTTTCTTTGAACATAAATCGGGGCGTTTACGTTGACTTTGCAGTTCAAAGCCAGTGCTATTTTGATGACCTTGACAAGCGCTTCTTCGTTTATTCTCCACGGTTTGCTGCCGGGTTGTCCTGCGCACGAGGGGCAAATTACGGTGTTCGCATCGGCTTCCCGGTATCCTTTTGTAGCGCAACCGCAAAAAAGTTTCGAGTCGGTTTTTATTTGCGCGTGGCATTCAAGGCCGATTATCGTCTTCACATAGCTCACCGATTATGGAACTTACTTCCCAAGGCATTGCTGCCAGGATCCCCTGTTTTTGGAGGGTTCTTTTACCTAATGTTGTTAGGCCGGGGGAAACAAATAAAACCGTGGGCTGTCCGAAGTTTAGCTTGAGGGTTGCCAATTCTGCAGCGACAGTAATCCAGCTAGTGTACAATCTTCCTTCAGTGCACATTACTATGACCTCGGCGTTTTTCCTGTTTGCGTAGATGTCGATTTCTTTCCTGAAGTCCCCATCTTCACTCGCCAAAACAGCGTTTCTCAAAATTCGCCATCCATTGTCTAGGAATGACTTTGCAACGGTGTCCTCAAGGGCGGCGCCCCGCGTCGGTTTTTCACGCAAATTAATGACTTTGCCCATACTTTCTGCAAATTCCCAGTTCGCAATTTCCTCCGCAACCAAGTTGTCGATTCTATCGCGGTTTTCAGCATAAGCATGGTCAAGATAGCGCCAAATTTTCCCATCGAGTTTTGGATAGTTGAGCAGTCCGTGTTCGTATTGAGCCAAAAACTCGGGTCTTATTTCGATACGGTTTGCAAGCTCCTTTTGGCTGAGGCGAAGGGCTCTTCGAGTATGTTTGGCTTTCAACGCCCGCTCGTTACGCGTTGAAATGGCCCGATTAGCGCAAAATAGCAGGTTTCTTTTGTTGTCATTCGGGCCGCATACCGCCGCAAGCCTGTCCATATAGGCGGGCGTCAGTTTACGATTTTCATTTTCCAACCTCCAAAGCCAGTTAAGGTTTCCGCCTATTAGCGCAGCCATTTGGGCACGCGTCAGACCCATTCCTTTTCTCAAAGCCGCTATATCCTCGCCATAGATGACAGCGGCCGGCTTGTTGCCTTCCTCCGCCTTTGTTTTATCGTCCAGTATTTGTTTGAATTGATTCAGAGTACTGATTGCTGCAAGTTCCATGGCGGTTACCGTCGAGAAGTTTTCCGAGTTGTGAAGAGATGTTTCCTCAGGCGTAACCAGTATTACGTGGTCCGGCCGCACTTTTTCCGCAATAAGGTTCAGCCGTGCGGCTATCGCGTCCTTGTTGTTCACAATTTTTTTTGGCGATTGGTTCTTGCATTCAAAAATCGCAGTCTTAATCTCGCCTGCCTCTAGGTAGTTGGCACAAATGTCCGCCTCCCCCACAAAGTCGAGGTCGGGGCTAGAGATAACTGCATCTAACAGGATGTTATCGAGATACGGCAGGCGTCCAGCAATCTCGCATTCGAACAAGTTGTTTCGGTCATAGCGGCCGATTACGAAACCGTACTCCGATGCAATACGCCAAAAATCGCCAGATGTTTTTCCATTTCCGAAAGTTTTAGCGAATTCCCTTACAGTCTCACGTTTGTCGTTGTTTCTAGAACACATCTCTCGCAGTGCCAGGAGCTTGCTTTTGTTGCGCGGGATGAAATTTCCTCGCGCTTTACGGTTTTGGTCAAAATTAAGCGGGTTGCCGAAAAAACGGCCGAATTGCGTATCTCCAAAATAGTCGGCCAGCTCTTCGGTTATTTTCCCGAAATCCTCGCTTCCGGACAAGAGAATTTCTTCCACACCCTTGCCTTTCGGAACAAGTCTGGCAAGTTTATGCAAATTAGCTTCACTTATTCCGCACCATTCGCATTCCCAATTGCCATAGGGTAATTTGAGTTCCCTCATTTCTTGGGCGGTTAAACCCAACGAATACCTCAATCCCTTTGAGAAATCAGCTAGCTTTTTCCTGTCTGCAGAAATTTCTTTCAGTTGGCGAAAAACAGGGTCGATGTCGTCAAAGTAAACGGATTTTTCCACAAGCTAACTTGATTCGTCCCCTTTAAAAACAGGGGAGAGGGTGGCTTGCCGCTACATCAAACTTCCCGTGCGGCGACTTGCCTGCAAAGTTCGAAGGACTTGTTGAGCCGGTCGTATGCCTTTGACGCGTCTTGCTCGGGCACGACGAAGCTGGTTTTCGTGATTGAGTTGAAAACCGCATAGACGTTGACGTTGACTGCCTCGAGCTGGTTTGCCAGAAACGCCAGGATGCCCGGCACGCGGTTGACTTCCGCATCGTACTCGACGGTTATTATCGCCGACCCGACGTGTTCGGAAAGCACGTCGTCGCGGTCAATCGCGGCGTGCAGGAGGGAAAGCAACTTCCTTGTGACAATCACCATTATCTCCTCGCTGCGCTGGTTCACGTAAATCTTGTCACCCGCGTGCCAGTTGACGGATGTCTTCTCAAACTCGACGAGTTTTGAATATAGCTCGCTGGTTCGCCTCAAGTGCAGCACCGCCATTCCTGTGCGCAGTACCATGTGCGCGTTGCCAAGCAGTCTCAGCAAGTCGCCGGCCTGCTTATGCTCACCGAGGCCCCGTCCGTAGCGCCTGACGGCCATGATGATCGCATCCATGCTCGCCTTCCTTCCCTCGAGCTTCTCGTCAACCTCTGGCTTGATGAAACGCGCCAGCGCGCTGTAGTTTATCAAGTCGTTGCGCAAGGCTATGCGTAAAAAGCCCATGTCTTCAAGAATCGCGTTGACCGCAGTTGTAACGCCTTTTTTGGACATTTTCCCGCCATCCCGCCTTGACAACAAAACCCGGTTGAACACGCCTTTTTTTGACAAAAGCGCGTTTTTCTTAACAACAACCCAGTGATTATTACAAAAGTCTTTAATAAAAGCGCGTTCTTTCTCTTATCGGGGAAACGGGGCTAACGTCTCTTGGATACAAGGGAACCTGCCCTTTGGCCTTTGGTGTGTTTTGCGTTGAAAACCCCCGAGGAGGTCTATCCTGTAACTGGTGTTGGTTGCATCGCGTGCACGCCAAGGCCGTTTCCCCACTCTTTAATTTACCCTTCCACGTGCCTGTAGCCTTCCCCAGCGCTGTTTTTATTAAGCGCTTGGCGCCCAAAAACCTTGTATGGACTCCGACGGTTTCAGGCGGCTTACGGCCCTTGTGGTCATAGTTTTCGTTGCCTTGCTTGTCTACTCGTTTTCAACCTCGCCACGGCCGCTTGCCTCCCCCGCCGACGCGACTAAAATAGTGCTTGACGACTTGTCAAACGACCCCTCGCTTTCAAGCCGCGAACACTTGTTCGACGTCTTCTCCGCCATCCGCGACGACTCCGGCAACTGGCAGGTGGTGGTAAAAGTCACGCTAGAACCCCATTCCTCGTGTCCAACTGCGTTCATCCGCACTTACCAGCTGCTTCCCATCCGCCACGGGGTTGACCATAGCATCACAGCCGGCTGCCATGCCGGCAGCCCCATTGCCTTCCCCGAGGAAGCCATTATTTTTGCAAAAGACCTTCCGCAAGTGCGCAACCTTCAGCCAATTGACCACGCGTGCGCCTACGAGCTACCGCTCAACAAGGAAAAAGCGCTTTTCTACTGCCCCGATGCCGACTTGCGCGCAATAGCGGGCTTCGCCTCCTCCCTCCCGCCCCAGGCCAAGTGGGTGACGGAATGGCGTTCCGGCAATTCCACGCTTTACGTAGGGCTTGACGAGCAGGGCAACGCGCTTTCAACAAGCTGACTTTTTGTGCAATAAACAGTTAGGTACTACGACCGAGCACAGGCTCTCCAATAGTTGCATCAACAGCTTTGTCTAGCGCCGCCCGTTCAGATTACGAGTATGAGCACTCCAAGCACTACTAGGAAGATGCCGAGCCACGCGAGGCCGCCGACAACAAGCCCCTTGAGCACGAGGTCGATTATGCTTTGGCCGAAGGCAACTGCGCCGCTTTTGAAGAACGCAAAGTACCAAGTTGCAGCCAGCACGATTGCGCCAACGAGCAGGCTGGCGAATCCAGTTTTGTTAACCACTTTTTTTTCACCCCTTTGAACAGGCAATTCTAATAAGCAGTTTCTTTTTAAATTACTTTGCGAGAGTGGGGGATTGCGATGAAACTGGTGCATTACGATGCGGAGACGGGCGAGCTCAAGCTCACTCCCCAGACGCTTGAGGACTTGTGGGTGCTTTCGCGCGTCGCTAGCGAAGGCTGCGAGGCCGAGGGTTCGAGCCTCCGGCGCTTCAAGGCAGAGCGCGGAGTCGCCCAGCGCGCCGAGAGCGGCGAGAAAAAACCCGTCCGTGTCCGCCTGAAAATCGAGGAAGTTGAGTTTGCGGAGGCGGCAAACAAGCTGCGCCTCACCGGCGTCATCACCTGGGGCGAGCCGGAGGAATTCATCTCTCTCGGCGACCACCACACGCTTGACGTCGAGATTGGAAAGCCGTTCAAGCTTTTCAAGCGCCTGTCGGCTTATGACAAGCACTTGCTTAACGAGGCGCGGGAAAAGGCCGGCCGCATCAAGGCTACGCTCGTGCTGCTTGACGAGGGCCAGGCCCTTGCCTTCCTGCTTGACTCGCGGGGCCTGAGGGAGCTCTTCGAGCTGCGAAGTTCGGCAAGCAAGCGCACGCCCGAGACTTACGACTCGCTCAACAGCAAGTTCTTTTCCGAAGTGCTTGACGCAATCAAGGTGCACAACAGCCCGTGGCTTGTGGTCGCGGGGCCGGGCTTCCAGCGCGATTCGTTCAAGAAATTCATTTCCGAACGTTCTCCCGAACTTCTCGACCACGCGTTTTTCGAGCACGCGGGCTCGGCGGAAAAAACCGGAGCGCTTGAGCTTTTAAAGCGCGGGTTGCTCGAGAAAATCCTCGGCAAGCAAAAGCTCGCGGTCGAGTACGCCGCGCTTGAGGCTTTCAAAACCAGCCTCGGCCGCAGCGACGGCATGGCCGCCTACGGTTTTGCCGACGTGCAGCAGGCCGTCATGATGCGCGCGGTGAAGCAGATTCTCGTCCTCGACGAACTCTTGCGAAAAGAGGGCGAAGTAAGCGACATAGTCGAACAGGCCGAGCAAGGCGGCTCGGACATACTCATCTTCGACTCGAGCGACGACGCGGGCCGGGAATTCGCGCATTTCAAAATCGCCGCCCTTTTGCGCTACCGCACGAAGTACGAGTGAAGCATTTTGTTCCAATGCTTTGCGCACCCCCTTTCCGTCGCAGAGCTTTTATATTAGCGAACTCTTTTTCTCAGAGTATGCGGCAAGCCAAAGGAACGAACCCATTCAAGTCCCAAGTTTCAGAAGCGGGGGGGCGCTTTAAGAGTCGCGTCGCTTTTGTGCATTCACGCATGGCCTTGTTTTTTCAAGGCGTAGTTTTGCGTGGCTTCGCACACGTCGTGCAGTTCCCGCACGCCTTTTTCATTCAGTTCGGCCAAGATGCGCCCGCGTTCCGATAGCTCCGCAAGCACGGATGCCTTGCTGCCGCCGGAATACCTTGCCAGGGCCTGGATGTAGGCGGACTCCGCCCCGGTTGGCTTGATGGTGTCGGTAACGGGGTCCCGTTGGTAAAGAAGTTGCAGCGTAGGCAGCGTTCCGGCCTCGCCGGGAACGAGCTCGGCAATCTCGCTTATGCGCCTGACAAGCCCCTTGCGCCGGTCGTAAATGCGTTGCTGCATGACGATGAAGTTAAGTGCGTTTAGCATGTTCGCCGGCACGTTCATCGGCGGGCTTGCCAGCCGTGCGATTGTCTCCGGGCCGCTGTTTGAGTGAAGCGTCCCCGCCAATCCCCTGCATCCCGTGTTCATTGCGCTGAAAAAAGCATAGCCCTCCTCCCCCCTGATTTCGTCGATTATGATGCGGTCCGGCCGCATTCGCAACGCGTTTTTGAGCAGCGCGTCCGCGTTGACTTCATCCGTTCCCTCAACTCCGGGCAAGCGAACTTCAAAGCGCACCCAGTGCTCGAAAGGAAGGTTGAGTTCGGCGGCGTCCTCGATGGAAATTACCCGCTCGTAACCAGGTGCGAAGCTCATGATCGAGTTGAGGGTGGTTGTTTTTCCCGAACCCGTGCCGCCTGCTATTAAAAGGTTGGCCGGCAAGACGCCCATGCCTTCCGCCAAGAGCCACAGGAAGGCAGCGGCCTCATAGCCTAGCGTATTGTTGTTTATCAAGTCAATCGCGCTCATTGCCACTTGCCTGAACTTGCGCAGCGTTATTGTCGAGCCGTTGAGGCTGACTGGCCGGATAGTCGCATTCAGCCTCATGCCGTCCTCAAGCCGGACGTCAAGCAGCGGCGTCCGAATGCCGATTTTCCCCCCGCCGTTGCCTCCGGCAATCCGGTCAATGAGGCTGACAATATCCTTGTCGTCGTAAAAGACGATGTTCGTCTTCATCATCCCGTACTTGCGGTGGAAAACGTAGGCGGGCTTGCCGACGCCGATGACCATGATTTCCTCAAGCTCGTCGTCGGCAGTCAGCGGGTCAATGAGCCCGAAGCCCGCCATCTCGCGGACTGCTGCAATTGCGTAAAACTCCTTTGCGTTGGCCGGGATGTGCAGCTCGGGGTAGGAGTTGATTATCTCGCGGATTTTTTGCAGGTAGCGTTCGCGCTTTTCGCCCTGCGCCTGGAAAGGCGCCTCTTCAAGGCGGATGGTGCGCGAGGCAATGTCAAGCACGGCTTCGATGAGCGCCTTTTCGTCGCCCTTGTAGCGCGGCACCGGCACTTCGTAAAGCAACAGCGGCTCGCCGCGCTCCTTGTAGATGCTCGTCTCGCCGTAAGAGTCAACTAAGGTCCTTTCGCCCGCTTCCTTGCGCTCTTCAGGCGCGTCCGCCGAAGCGGCGCCGGAGGCCGGCCGCCCCCTGCCCGCCCCCTCATTACGGGCCTTTCGCATCATCTCCTCCAAGTAAGGCATCAGCACATTACGGGCAGAGAGTAGAAAAAGGTTTTCAAGCAGAGCGTTGAATGTAGTTACGTGGCGAATAAAAAACTGGTGCGAGTGGACCTGAGGCCCGAGTGGGCTGGCTCAAGCGAAGCGCGGGAATATCGGCAAATTCTCCAGGTCCAAAATCTTTTTCGAGGATTCCGCAACTTCCCTTCTCCTCCCGCGATGACTGACGAGCCCGACCGTGCAGTACCTAAGGTGCTCAAGCTCATTCCGGAAGAAGGCGACTTCGTAAGGCTTCCGCAAGCGGCAGTGAGGGTGGTGGCGCTGCCGAAAAGTTCTTTCCGTGCCACGCGGTCCAAGTTTAATTCAAAGCGTTGGGGGTCTTTTTTCGACCACGAATTACGTTTCGAGCACACTCCCGGAAACCATTTTGGCGTTTCCTTTATCGTGTTTCCGGCTGAAGGCGAAGCGAAAAAAAGGAAGTTTGCGCCATTGGATTCTGCCTTGGCCGGCGACCCCGGATACGGCCCGTGGAGCCAAAAAAACCTGGTAACCGGCGCCATCGGTTACGTTAATGTCATGATTTTGCACGACAAGGGCCGCAGGAGGACGGCAGTGTTCCGGCTCGTGAGGCAAAGGAGCGCCGTGCGAAAACTGCGTGCAAAGGAAAGGCGGGACTTCGAAGGCTGGGCGGAACACGTGTTGCCGTTCATTGAAAGCCGGCTTGCTTCAAACGGCATCCGCAGGTTTGCCATAACCACGGGCGGCTTTGGCGACAAGCGCGATGAATTGCGGGCAAATGAAGCCGCTGAAAAACTGGGGTACGGCAAGGCAGGTTTCCACCGTTTTTTCGACCCTGCCTACAAGCCGCAGGCACCTAAGGGAAGGAAAAAGCGGGCGCAGCTGGGGCTGAACTTCATTTTGCAGCACAGGATTAAAGTTGTTGAACCGGGCCGCAGATGACCGTGGGGGGCCTATGCCTGCGTCTTGAGGTTGAGGTGGATTGGGATTGAGAGGCCGGGGCTTGACATGCACGTGCCGGTAATTAGGAGCGAGCCGAAGTAGTCGTCGGGCAGGCCGGGGGGAGTGATGCGAATGACGAGTTCGGCCTTGCCGCCAGCAGGGATGGAGCTTCCTTGGCTGAGCGACTCTATCTTGAAGCACTCGGCCCCGTCGTCCCCGCACTGGGCCTTGAGCTTCTCCTCCATTATAATCCGGTAGGCGAAGTTCTCAAGCGACTGTTTGCCGTTGTTCGAGAGCGTCAAAAGCTGGGCGGTTGGAGAGCCGGTTGAGTAGTCGATTTGCGACAGGGTCGGCACTACCTCGAGCTTGGGTGTTATCGCAGCGTTGAAGTCAATTCCCTTTGACGTCTTCTTGATGCGGATGCGCCCCTGAAGCGACGCAGGCCCGCCTTGCCCGGCAAGGTCTTTTTCCGGCAAGTCCACCTGCACGGTCAAGTTTCTCGTCTCGTTTGGGAAAACCGCCTTTGCCCCGTCCGGGAACGACAGGCTCTTGGCGAACTCGTCGCTGCCGTCGGCAACAAGCTCGGCGTCGAACTCATCCACCCCGAAGTTGCTCGCCTGCAGCGCGAACCTGTCCTTGCAGGCGTTGGCCAGCTGCGCCGGCGGCTTGCCTGCGAGTTGCATTGCGTTTTTCTTTTCAATCTCCACCTGCAGCTGGCTCTGGCCCGGAGGGGACAAGTCAATTGACTTGCTTGACAGTGCGTAAGCCGCGCCGGCATCAACCCGCACCTCCAGCTGTTGGGGTGGCACGTTCGCAAAGGAGGCTGCACCGGCGTCAGTTATCTGCGTAGTTCCGACGGGATTGCCCCGGGAATCAAACAGCGCGACTTCCGCTCCAGTAACCGGCCCGCCGTCAACCTCGCGCACTAGTACCGTAAAGTCAACTGGCTTGGGCGCAAGCACGAGGAAGTAATAGCCAACTGCGCCAACCGCCAAGGCCAGGACTATCGCCACGCCGTACTTGCCCAAGAATTCCCTTGCGGCCTCGGCAATCCCTTCGCCGTCACCAAAATCCATAAGTGCATCTACTCTCTGCAAACGGCCTTAATTACTTTTACTTCCCCCCAGCCTGTTTCTTCACAGGAGTGCCAACCGCCTTTTTCACGTCCTCGGGCGCGGCAACCAGGCGGTATTCCCGCATTATTTCCTCAAAAGACTTCCCCGACGCGGCCAAGGCCGCGACTTTCGCAAACGGCAGCCGCTCAAGCCCGTCCTCCACCGCACTCGCGGCGCTTGCCCCGCCCGCCATTTTCCGCAGGGCTTCGGGCACTGCAGACTTGACTATTTTTTCCTTGCCAATCAATGCAAAGAGCGAAATTATTTCCTGCGAAGGGATTTTCTCAACCGCAACCCCCTCGCGCTTGAGCGCCTTGAGCGTCTGCAGCAAGGTGCTTGCCGCGAAGACGGGGTCGGCACCGGTTTTTTCAACAACCTGCTCGAAAAGCGCACCCTGTTCGCTTGAAAGCAGCTCGGCGGCAGCTTCTTTTGAAAGCCCCATCTTGCAGTAGCCCGCGATTATTTTTTCAGGCGATTGCGGAAGTGCGTCCCTTGCTTTTTCAAGCCTTTGCGCAGTTACCGCAACCGGTGGCACGTCAGTCTCGGGATACATCCGCGCGGCTCCGGGCAACGGCCGCATGAACTTTGAAATTTCCCCAACCGCCCGCCGCGTCTCCTTGGGAACGGTCCCTTCCGCCGCAAGCATTGCCCTTTCAAAAACCGCCGCAAGCGCCCTTACCCCCCGGGTCTCGTCCCCGGCGCAAAGCACCCACGCGTCGCCAACGGCACAGCCAAGGCCGTTTGCAACCATCTGCCGCTCGGCCTCGCTAATCCCGTACTTGCCAAGGTCCTCGTCGCTGTGCAAAATCCCCTGCACCCCCGCGTGGGCCTTAGCATAGTCGCTCAACTCCGTGCCAAACCGGTGGCCCGGCATTATCTCTATTCCAAGCAAGCCCGCAAACCCCTCTAGCTTGAGCCCGACAACAGTTCCGCGTTTTTCAAGCGCGTTTTTCAACAAGTTCGAGCTCGTCTCCGCAAAAGCAGCAACGACGCTCTTGACGGCTGTTTTCTTCCTCGCCACGCCGCGTTTTGCAAGTTCTTTGCCAATCCACAAAAGCCACCGCTGGCGCGCCGCCTCGTTCTCAACAATTTTTCCAACAAGCTCAAGCTCCTGCGCGCCCTTGACTTCAACGCGCGCGCCGCCCTCGACGCTTACGTTCAAGTCCTGTCTTATCGTGCCAATGCCGCGCGCGACTTTTCGCGTGCCGCGCAACATCATGCCAATTGCCAAGGCAGTTTGCCTCGCCTCTTCCCCGCTTGAGATTGACGCGTCAGTTGCAATCTCGACAAGCGGAATGCCGAGCCTGTCAAGCCTGTAGGTGGCGGACCCTTCGTGCTGTTCTACGATGCCAGCGCTCTCCTCCTCAAGGCACACGGTCTGTATCCCGATTCTCCTTCCCGCAGCTTCAACCGCCCCGCCGACTGCAACCAAGCCGGTGCGTTGGAAGCCGCCGGTTGCGCTTCCGTCAACAACAGTTTTTCTCATGAAATGGATTTCGTCAATGGCTTTGGCGCCAAGCAAGAGCGCCACTTGCAACGAAGCCTCAAGCGCAGCAGCATCGACTTCATAAGGCGGCTGCTCATCCTCTTCCACCAGGCAAGTGGTGTCTTCAAACAATTGGTAGTGAAACTCGCGCGTCCTGCCTGCCTCAAAAGCTGCTGCCGGGTCGATTTCGCCAAGCTCGCCGCTTACCGCCCTCAGCCTGCGCTTGAGAAGGCCACTTGGCTCGTCATCCGCGGCTTCAGCACCCGGCGGGCTGCAGTTGCAAAAGAGCTTGCGGCCGGTTGCAAGCCGCTGGTGGATTTCAAGGCCGCACTTCAACTTACCGCCAGTAGGGGTTGTCCCCGCGTCGCCTGTTTTTTTCCCCTTGTTTTTTTCCATTTATTTTTTCCCTTAATGTTTTTTTCATTCAATGCCGGAAATGCCTAATTCCAGTCACGACCATCGCTGCGCCCGCTTCGTCAGCTGCCTTGACAATTTCTTCATCGCGCACGCTGCCTCCCGGCTGCATTATGGCGCGGATGCCTGCCGAGCAGGCTAGGTCAATCGAGTCTCGGAAGGGAAAGAACGCGTCGCTTGCCAAGGCTGCCCCTTGCAGGGAAAAGCCGTTTTCCCCGGCTTTTGAAATTGCGATTTTTACCGATTCTACTCGGCTGGTCTGTCCCGCGCCAAAACCAATTGCCTGGCCCGGCATGGCCAACACAATCGCGTTTGAAGACGCGTGCTTCGCATACTTCATCGCAAACAGCATTGTGCGCACCTGCTCTTCAGTAGGCGTTGCCTTGGTAGGCACCGTAAACTGCGCAGGCTCCGCGACCTGCCCGTCACGCTCCTGCACAAGCAATCCAAACGCGGTGCTTCGGCATTCCACTTGCTTTTCCTTGCGCGCCGCAGCAGCGGCAAAAAACGCGCTTGCGTCAAGCACGCGCAAGTTTTTCTTCCGGCTGAAAACGTCAAGTGCCTCCTGCGAGAAGCCGGGCGCCGCAACCACTTCGAAGAAATGACTAAATATTTTTTCCGCAACAGGGCCGTCAACAGCAGCGTTGAAAGCAATGACGCCGCCAAAGGCCGCAAGCGGGTCGGTTGCAAAGGCTTTTTCAAAAGCCCCGGCAGGCGTAAGGCCAAGCGCACCGCCGCAGGGGTTTGCGTGCTTGATGATTGTGCAGCTCGCGCCCTCTTTTGCCTCAAACTCGCGGGCAATCTCAAGTGCCTTGCTCGCGTCAAGCAAGTTAGTATAGCTCAACTGCTTTCCCTGAAGCTGCACCGGCAGCAGGCCGTCGCCGCCTTCGAGTGCGTAAAGCGCGGCCTTCTGGTGCGGGTTCTCGCCGTAGCGCAGTTCAAGCGCATGGCGGCCTTCAAGCAAGAGCTTTTCGCCAAGCAAGTCTTTTTCACTTTCAAGCGATACTTCCATTTTTCACACCCATTTTTTCAAACAAGAAAGTGCTTTTCAGTAAGCCGCTCGTTAATTTCTCCCGCCACGTTGGTAAGCATAAGCTCCCGCACCTTCTCCGGCTTGCTTTCATGTCCCAACACAAAGCCGAGCTTGACGTAAGCAACTTCGGGAAGCATGTCTTGGCAGTGGATTACTCCCAGCGATTGCATTAGGCGCGCTGGCTCGTAGACGTAGGGCGAAGTCGTTCCGTACAAGCATTGCGTGGCGAATGCAACAGTAACGCCCTCATCAACCGCGCGCTTTATTGCGGGAGTCCATGAAAATTTCTTGTCAAGCGTGTAAGTTGACACTTGCCCCAGCGCGGTCGCTTCGACGACTATGCCCTTGAATTTCTTTTCAATGAGAAATTCAATCAATTCCGGCGGGGAGCCGGGATAGGCTTTCACGAGCGCGGTTTTCTCCTCAAACTTCACATCTGCCTCGACTTTTCCCCCGTGTGCCGGGCGAACTTCCTGCAGTTTTTCAATCCTGCCGTCAGGCCACACGCGCGCAAGGGGCAGGTCGTTGATTGGCCTGAAGGCGTCGCGGCGTGAAGTGTGCATCTTTCGAACCTTGGTCCCCCGAATCGCAATGCAATAGTCGTCATTGCCAGTCCCGTGCATCACGGTGGCAACTTCTGCAATTCCGCTTTTGCCGGCGTAATGGGCTGCGCACGCCAGGTTCATTGCGCCATCGAAGCTCCCCCGGTCGGGAGAACGTTGCGCCCCTACGAGTGCAACCGGCTTGCCCAAGTTCTTGAGCATGAACGAAAGGGCCGCAGCGGTGTAATGCAGCGTGTCGGTGCCGTGCGTGACAATCGCGCCATCAACGCCAGAGTTGAGCAGTTTTGCGGTTTCCTTCGCAATTGCAGACCACTCCTTTGGCGTCATGTTCTCCGACCACGCGGTAAATGGCCGTGAAATTTTGTCAAAACTTGCAATCCCGGCAAGCTCTGGCGCGTTGTAAAAAATCTCTTCCGGTGAAAGGATTGTCTTGACGCCACCCATGCGGTAGTCGACGCGAGAAGCAATCGTACCGCCAGTTGCAACCATCCCTATTTTCGGCAGGTCGTCTCGCTTTGGCATCGGCCGCCGCTGGGTTTTCTCCAAAACCGTTTTTTCCGGCCTCTTCTCAATCTTCGCCTTGGCGTCAAACTTCACTCCGGCGTTGTAGCCGCTGTCGAGCTTGATGATGAGCGCATCCGCGCTGCCGCTTTCAATGCGGGGCAGGAGGATTCCCTCGAAAGAGCCTGCGGCAGTGCTGACGGCAACGCGGTCCCCCGGCTCGATTTTCCTTTTCCGGAGTTCCCTCTCAACAACTTGTGCATAGGTCATTTTCGTTCTTTTCTCCCGCCCGGGCTTTCGGTCCAGGCACCTAAGTTAATGGGGCCGAATTCTTTAATAGCGTGGAATGACTCGAAAGTTACGGTCTTGTCCACTCCCGGGATTTCACGAAGCTTGTCGAACACGAAGTCCCCAAGCTCCCGCGTGCTTCCCGCGCGTATCTTCAAAAGCATGTCCCACTCGCCCGTGATGATGTGCGCCTCCTGCACTTCCGGCATTTTCGCTATTCGCTCGGCAACTTCCTTCTGCGTCGAGACGCTCTTTCCTTCAGCCGTGTGGTATCGCAGGCCGAGCAGCACGAAGGCAGTTGCCCTCGCGCCCACCTTCTCGCCTTCAAGGATTGCCGCGTACTTCTTTATCACGCCCTCTTCCTCGAGGGACTTGAGCCTGTCGTGGACAGTGCTCATCGGCATCTTCGAGGCTTTCGAAAGCTCTTTCAGCCCAGCGCGGCCGTTTTCCTGCAGCGCCTCAAGCAGAAGAGCATCCTTTTGCTTCAACATCGCATTTATCCCCTTTTTCCGCAGATTTTACGAAAATAACCTACTGAGTGACAAAAAGTAATAAATTTTCCGGTCTTTTTCGCGAAAGAATTATATACTACGATTTTCGTAATCAATGCATCAATCGAGTTCTAAGTCGGGTTTCTTGAGGGGCCCGGGCCGATTCGATTTCTCAACTGCCTCCTTGGGGTTGCCCGCTTCCCTCAAACCCTTTTGTTCAACCCACCGCAGGTGATGCCCGTTGGATGTAATCCGCTACTGTCAGGTATGCCAGGCACTGAGTGCCGATGATGTGAAGATCGTGATGCGAAATGGCGAAGCATTTTGCTGCTGCAAGCCCTGCCGCTTCAAGTACGCTTCACCTTCGCCATTGCCGTTCCCCCAAGCACTTGGGGTATGACTGCCCTAAAAAAAGGCCTCAGGCGCGCGCCAATTTCCGGGCCATGTACGGCCCTTGGGGCGCATATCCTTTCCTCGCGTAGTATTCACGCACGCCAACCCCGCTTGTGACCAAGACCTTGCTGCAGCCCCACTCTTGGGCAGCGATGCGTTCAGCCTCATCCAAAAGCCTGCCGCCGTACCCCCGGTGCTGCTCGGCGCCGCTTGTTCTCTCCGCACCAACTGCAACGTGCTCGCCGTAGACGCGCAGTTCGCGCACGCCCGCAGTGCCGAAGACAATTTCTTGCCTGAAGGCGTTTTCCCAGTTCGGGAGCCTCAGGCGCAGGAAGGCAACGAGCAAGTCGTTTTTACGGTCTTCAAAGCTGAGGAAAACTTCCTTTCCCCCGTTCGCTTCGTAATCAAGGCGCATCAATTCAACTTCCCGTTCATCGACTTTTTTGCCAAACTTAAGCTCGCTTATCCCTGCCTGCCGGCAGCGGATGCACTTGCACGAAATGCCAAGCTCGCCGCATTTTGCCGCCACGTACTCGCGCAAATTTAGGTTTTTAACCCCGTCTGCAATCTGGTGGGTGGGGATGTCGCGGTCAACCCTCATTATTCGCACGTACTTGGGCACGAAACGCTTGGCCTGCGCAATCACTTCCGCCGCAGCAGCCGTGTCGTAAGGCGAATACTCCCCCCGCAGCCACATGTCATAAAGCTCGGTGCCCGGCATGACGAGCGTGGGATAAATTTTCAGCATATCCGGACAATAAGCCGGGTTTTCAAAAAGTTCCTTGAACATCGCCACATCCTTCTCAGGGGTGCTGAAAAGGCCGGGCATCATGTGATAGCAGACTTTCAAAAACGAGTCCTTGCAGTTTGCCGTTGCCTCAATAGTCTCCTTCACCCCGTGGCCGCGACGTACTTTCGCAAGCGCATGGTCGTCCAGGCTCTGCGCCCCAAGCTCGAGGCGCGTCGCGCCCCACTCGAGCAATTGGCTCACTTGGGGGGGTTTAGCGCAGTCCGGCCGCGTTTCGAAAGTAAGCGACACCATGCGGTGCGGAGCCGCCTCATTGAGCCTGATTGCCTCTTCAAGCGAACCGCTTTGCACCTCGTTTAACGCATCGTACGCTCCCTTGAGAAACTCGCGCTGGTATCCAATTGGCTGTACGTTGAACGTACCTCCCATCACGATGACTTCGCACTTGCTCGTCTCGTGGCCGTTCATTTCAAACTGGGCGATGCGAGCGCTTGCCTGCCTGTAAGCGTCAAAGTCGTTTGCCCGCGCCCGCAAGGCGGCAGGCTCATAGCCGGTGTAGCTTTTTGCAGCCAAGTTGCTAGTGGGGCAGTAGCCGCACTTGTAGGGGCAGGAAACCGGCCGTATCATGACTGCAATGACCGCAACGCCGCTTTTGGCGCGCACCGAGCTTTTCCTCAGCTGCCGCACGAGCGAAAGCTGCCGGCCCGAAGCCCTCGCCGCGGCAATAAGCTCCTCGTTTCCAAGCGATTCGGACAGGCGATAAAGGGAAGAGTACTTTTTCTTTAGCTTCTCCACCACCTGCCCCTGTACTGCTGGCTGCAAGCTGAGTTCAGCTACGCACTCGGCCGCCGCCTTCTCGCGCGCCTTGGCCCCGCCCAATACCTCGACTTCCAGCTGCATCTTGCTCTCTCCTGATACTTTGTATTTGGCTGGCGCTGTTCTAATAAGTTGCTTGTTATTTCCCTCAATGCAAAAGGCTGCCGACAAGGCCCAAAAACGCGTAGGCGAGCTGCTCGGCGCTTGGGAAGAGCAGTACTCCGCGGGCCGCCGCCTTGGCGTCGGTCAATAGCGAAGAGCCCACGAAAAGAGTTGTGCCGGCGCTTGCGGAAATGCCCTTGCTCGAGAGCGAAGTTGCGGTAAACCCAACGCGGTATTCGCCTGCTTCGGGGGCAGTGACGGGAAAGTCAACAGTCACTTTCGCGTTGTGGGGCACAAACACGTTCTTGCCCGCCTGCAAC
This sequence comes from Microcaldota archaeon, assembly GCA_964585235.1. Taxonomy (GTDB): domain Archaea; phylum Micrarchaeota; class Micrarchaeia; order Norongarragalinales; family UBA97; genus JAGVFW01. The sequence goes on from CAZPDD010000006.1 coordinate 17,300, forward strand.
CCCCCGGGCAGGCCGTTTATGCTCACTTGGAAGGCATCGCTCGCGCTTCCCTTGTTTTCAAGCTCAAGCTGGTAAACCACTTGCGTACGGGGCGCTGCTTTCACCGGCTCGCCTGCAACACGCGCTGCAAGCACGTCCTTGCTCACAGTCGCCCCCGCCTTGAAAGTAATCGGGGCAAAGGGCTCGTAATCCGAACTCGCCTGCAAGAGGAAGGAATAGCCGCCGTCGGAAGCGTCCTTGGCAACAACCACGAATGCCTTGAGCGGCTTGTCGTACTTCAGCCCGTCTTGGCCCTGCCATCCTTTCGGCAGGCTCTCCTTCTCAACCCGAAGGTTGTCCCACAGGGCCTCGCGCTGGCTTACAGTTGCATTCGCCTGGCTGATTTCACCCATGTCGCGGTCAACAATAATCTCGAGCTTCTGACCCGGGCCAACCAATCCCAAGTCAATCGCCTTGTCGGGCAAGAGCGCCTCGCCGGCCTCGATTGTCTTGCTCACGGGGTCAACCACCGCCACGTGGACGGCAAAAGCCGCGGCTGCAAACGAAAGCAACAATACTAAAAACGCGGCTCCCTTCATCCAGTTCACTATATATCAAAACAAGCCGTGTTCGTCTTAAAAAGCCTTGCGAGGGGAAAGCGGCGTAGGGGGGGCAGAAGAAGATGCGTTGTTTCGTAGCAGTTGAGTTGAACGAGAAAGTGCGGGAATCCCTGGCCAACGTGCTTGCCGTCTGCCGGCAAACTGGAGTAGACTTCTCCTTCACGGCTCCGGCCGCCCTCCACTGCACGCTCGCCTTCCTCGGCGAGAAAAACGATGCCGAAGTGCAAAAAACAATCGCGTCCCTCGGAAAAATCATGTTCAAGAAATTTCCCGTCACTTGCAAGGGCCTCGGCTTTTTCCCAAGCGAAGGCTTCGCACGCATCTTCTGGGCAGGCCTGCAAAGCCCGGGCCTCATCGAGCTTCAAAAGCAAGTCGCCTCCGCACTTGATTACGCCGACGGCAAGCCATTCAGCCCTCACGTGACGCTTGGCCGCATCCGAAGCAGGCGCAACCTGCCCAGCCTAGTGCAATACGCCCGCGCCAATTCCTCGGCGGACTTCGGTTCCTTCCAAGTTGAAAAGTTCGCCCTGAAGAAAAGCACCCTCTCACCAAAAGGCGCCGTGCATGAAGCAATTGCCGAATTTGCTTTGGTTTAAATTCGTTGGTTGCTTAATTCAGGTTGATGAAAGCAAAACAATCGCCAAAGCAATCGGCCGAGCGGCTTTTCGAGCTCGTTTCCTCGCGCATCAGCCCCACCCGCGATGAGGCGGTACGCGAGAAGGCTTTGGCGCTCAAGCTCGTCGGCAAGCTCGAGGCTGGCCTCGCGGGCCAGGGCGTTCGCGTTTACTTCGTCGGCTCAACCGCCCGCGACACGGGCCTTAGGGGCGACAAGGACATTGACTTGTTCGCCGCCTGGCCGCAAAAGCGCTCGCGCGACGAAATAGTGGAAAAGACAATTGCCGCGACGAAAAAAGCCATTCCCTCCGGCTGGCAGATGCACTACGCCGAACACCCATACCTGCAGTCGGTTGTCGAAGGCTACAAAGTGGAGGTAATCCCGTGCTTCCAGATTTCACCCCACGAGGCGGTGAAAAGCGCTGTTGACCGCTCGCCGCTTCACATGGACTACCTGCAGAAACGCCTTTCAGTGCAACAAAAGCGCGACGTGCGCCTGCTAAAGGCAATCCTGAAAACTGCAGGGGTCTACGGCGCGGAGGCAAGCATCGGCGGCTTTTCCGGCCTGCTCTGCGAATACCTAGTGTTGAACTACCGCTCTCTTTGGGGGCTTCTTGAGGCTGCTGCCGGCTGGAAGCCGCCGGTCATTGTCGACATCGAAAGCGCGTGGCAAGGCCGCGAGGAACAGGCGAAGGAAAAATTCTCTCCCGCGCCTTTAATACTCGTTGACGCGATTGACAAGAACCGCAATGCCGCGGCGGCGGTGAGTGCCGAAAGCCTGGCAGTCTTTTCAAGCATCGCCCAAGCGTTCACGGCAAAGCCGGAAGAAAAGTTCTTTACCCGCGACGAACAACCGGTTTCAAAATCCGCTCTTGAAAAAGCCGTTTCCTCGCGCGGCACCGCACTCTTTGCCCTCGCGATTCCGCGTCCCAAAAGCGTTGTCGAGGACACGATAGTGCCGCAGGCGGCGAAAGCTCTCGAGTCGCTGAAGCAAGTGCTCGCGAAAGAAGATTTCGCGGTGTTCGACTCTGCGCTCGTCTTTTCGGAGAAAAACCTCTTCCTCTTGCTTGAGTTTTCAAGCCCCTCGCGGCCGGCCGTCAGGCGTTTTCTCGGCCCTCCCGCGTGGTCTTCCAAGGACGGCCTCTAGTTGTCCCGCGTGCACTCAAAGGCCGTCCGCGGGCCGTCCACCATCCGGGAACCCGTTCACGC
>CAZPDD010000007.1:0-19340 GCA_964585235.1 Microcaldota archaeon
GGAAACCGACTTGAGCCAAGCCGTCTTGTGGCGCATGAGCGAATCCATCTTCTCGCTCGTTGCGATGATTACGTCAAAAACCGCAAGAGATTCGTCGCCCGAGTCAAGGTCACCTGTTGAAACTGCGACCGAGGCGCCGAATTGCGACAAGGCTTGTGAAAACTCGCGGTGCTTTTCGGAAGCCAAGGCTTTGAGGGGCACGATGTAGACTGCCTTGCCGGCTTTTGATTCGAAGTTCCGGATGATGCGCAAAAGCGCGAGAAGCGTCTTGCCGCTTGCAGTCGGGGCGCTTGCGACGAAATTGCCGTTTTCAAGCAAGCCTGCCTTCACCGCGCCTTCCTGCATCGGGTTGAGCTTCTCGTAACCTAGACGCGAAAGCAAGTCCTGGAGTTCCGTCTGCGCAATTGATTCCATTCAGTTTCACCCAGTATGATGGCGGTAGACCGCGTTTATTTTCTCGCGGTAGTAGAGTCCGAGAATGAAGACAAGCCAAATTGAGGAGACCAGCATTTTTTCAATGGTGACCGCGCTGAAATGCGGCAACGTAAAAGGATAATCGAGCCAGATTGCCAGCAAGGGCGAAACCACTATCGTCAGAAGTCCTCCAACAAGCTTCAGCGTTTTCATCATCAGAACATAGCTTGCGCTGGAACCCGAACTCGGTTGCATAAAATCTCACCTAATATATGATTTTATCAGACGATTGAAGAGATAGGCCATAAGGCCTAGAAAAGCAACGAACTCCACCGAGCGGGTCATGACCCAAAACATGGCGAAAAAAATAGCCGCGAAACCAACTTCGACAATGTCAAAAACGCCGCGCTTCATAAGAAAAACTTGTGCTAAACGCCTTATAAACACGCCAGTCACAGTGGCTTGCCGGGCTTGCAGGCGGTTTAAAAGGAAAGCAATTTCTACAATAGCTCTATGAGCAAGGAAAAACGAGCGGCACGTCAGCAAAGGATGAGGCAAGTACGGCAGGCAATGCCGCCAATGGCACCAAGAAACAACTTCGGCAGGCGAGTTGCCCTCGCTCTACTGCTGGGAGGAATCGGGACTGGCGCAATGCTTATGAGAAAGGGCGAAGAAAAAATCGATGGCGGGAAAAAACTGCCGAAACTGGAGCTGATAGGCACGTCAATAGGGCACGATTCAAAGGAAGATTTTGACTTTTTTGATAAGGTGGCAGATGAAGAGGAAAAACTCGGCGGAATTGACGCTATTACGGAGGAATCCGCCCCAGGCACCCCTAGGAATAAAATGCTGGAAACTCATAAACGGCTTTATGCGCAAAGACGTGGCCTGAGGCTCAAGCCCGGCGACAAGGTGGACGTAGATACTAATGGACCTCAGTTCTCGCACATTTCGCTAGTAGACAAGATGGTCCTGAGGCAAATTTTCAAGAGGGACGCGCCGGCAATCCTGCTAGAGGACTATGCCCCCAAACAGGAACAACGCCTCCTGGGTATGGCAAAAGAATTCTCCATTTCTTACGAAAGTGCCATTCAAAAATTGAAAAACGGGGCTTATGAAAAAGCAATGCGGCATTTACGGGACGCAATCGGTAAATTCGTGGCTTACCATGCGGAACGCGAAGAACATATCGTCGGCCAGTTAAAGACGGGCCTTCTGGAACGCTTGCTTAAGGAATACCCTTTATTGCGGGAAAAAAAGGTAATCAGAGTGCTAGTTAATCTCGGATATAATCACGACCATGCCTACAACTTGGCCGGCCTTCCCGGAAGAGTCCACTATTTGAAAGACCCCCTGCTCGACCAGCATCCCGCAACTCCGCGAAAGTATGAAAACGGCATGTGGACTTCGCGGCTCGGCCCTAACTTGGGTGAAGAAGAGCTACTGCGTTTCGCCGTCATTACGGAAACTCAAAAACACTCGATGCCGGGGCTCAGTACATTACAAAACGGCTACTTTCTCGCGGTTACTAACAGCTTGTCGAAAGAAAAAATGAAATCTGCTTTGCTAGGCACGCAGCTTACCGCAGGGGCGATGGACGTCCTATTCAAAACCTCGGGTGCGCCCGGGCTAAACGCTTCGGAAAAACAAATGCGCGATTTTCTTCAGAAAAAGTTTGGAAAACCTGCCGACGAGCTGCTTGGGCCAAAGGTAGTGAGCCTCAACGAAAAGAAATAACGCTAAACAACTTCAAACACTACGCGCTCTAGCTCCACCACGTCGGTTTTTGCCGCCTGTTCCTCGCCTGCCTTGAGGGCCTCGGCGCTGGTTGCGTGCAGGGTGAATAACTCTTCGCCAGGCAGCACTCGCGTGCCCTTGCGCACTTTGAGAATCATGCCCGCCTGCTTGTCGCGGGGGGCGCCTAGGCCGCGAACTACGCGCGAGATTGCACGGTTGTCAACGTGGCTCACCTTGCCCTCGCCTTTTGCAAAGAATGACTGCGTGAATTCGCCAACTGGGATGTCATCGGGCTTCACTTCCGGGTTGCCGCCCTGGGCCTTGATTATTTGCCTGAATTTTTCCCAAGCGTGGCCATTCTCGAGCTGGAATTTGGCGATGCGGTAGCCTTCCTCGCGCGTGACCCCGCGAATCATCGAAAGCAGCACGCCGCAGGCGCTTAACGACTTGTCAACAAGCTGCGCATCTCCTTTCTTACCGCCACTTGAAAGGGTGCGCAGGATTTCCCGCGCCTCAAGAGCAGGCCCGGCGTAAGGCATCAAGGGCTCGCTGCCGTCTGTGATTGCCGCCATCATGCGGATGTCAAGCCGCGCGGCGAAGACTTCAAAAGAACGCGCAAGCTCGCGGGCCTTTTCAAGCGTCTCAACCTTCGCCCCCCTTCCCGTCGGGATGTCGAGTATGACGTACTGCGCGCCTTCGGCCTTTTTTTTCGCGAGGATGCTTGCAATGAGGAGGGGCTGTGGATCGAGCCGCAGGGGGTTGCGGATTTGGATGAGCTTGTCATCCGCAGCGGCGATGTTGACCGCGCCGCCCCAAACCAGGCAAGCCCCGGCTTCCTTGAGGACCGTTTGGATTCGTGCGATGTCAAGCGAAACGGGCGCGAGGACTTCCATCACGTCCGCAGTTGCCGAAGCGCTGCTTATTGCGCGCGAGGCCGTCTTAGGCATGCAAACGCCTAATGACGCCATTATAGGAACTACAAGCATGCTAGAGCGGCCGCCTGAGACGCCGCCGATGCTGTGCTCGCTGGCAACAGGCTCAAAAGGCGGCTTTAGCACCTCGCCGCTTGCGATAATGGCTTCAGTTAACGAGGCAGTTTCGTCTGTTGACAGGCCGTTGATGTAGACTGCTGAGACGAAGCTGGCCAGTTCTGCAGGAGAGAGCTTTTGCGCCATCAAGTCGTTGATGATTGCGTTGATTTCCGGCGGTGAAAGCATGCCGCCGTCGAGCTTTTTTCGCACGAAATCAAGGCTCGCAGGCCGGATTCCGGCTGTTGCCTCCACCAAGTCGCCGTCTTTTGCGCAGAGTTCCTTGAACACTTCGTGGAAAAAGCCGATTTCCCCGGGCTTTATGAAGACAGCCGAGTGGTCTACTATTGCCTGCGTCGAGTGCCCGGCGCAGTTGACTGCAATGCGATCCCCAACCTGCCAGCCAAGCTGGGCAGCCTGCGACTCGTTAAGCACCACCTCGTTGTGGCCCTGTTCAATGTCGATTATTTTAGCGCGGAACTGCATTTGCGGCTTCACCACAATCTAGACTTAGATTTCCTTACGTTTTAGATAGTATTAAAAGGGGGGGGCGGAAATTAAAGTAAGATTAGTTCGGGTGGTTGCTTTGGAAAACAAATTGATTGTCGGAATCCCTTTTCTTCTTTTGCTGACATTAGCAGTTCCATTAGCTTTCGCTCAGTCTTCACCAATTTCTCTAATCATGCTGCCCCAGCCGGGAACGGTCTCTGCCGGGCAGTTTTCGCTGGTTGAAATAATTGCGACGAATGCCATAGGCACTCCTGCAGCCGGCGTTGACGTTTTTGTCTACTCTCCAGATAACATCCTTTCCTTGACTAGCCCGAATGCCGACGGCTCGTGTTCTGCTGCCTCAGCACAAACCAATTATCAATCCCGTAAGACAGGCTTCGACGGGCACCTGAAAGTATGCGCATTTTTCAAAGGAGCACTTCCTAACGGAGCCACAAGCGCCACAGCACTCATTACTGCCAGCCTCAACGGCGGTGTTTCCCAGACTGCCGCCATAAAAGTGACTTCATCAGCAATTCCATCTCCCACCACACCGCCGCAGCAGTATTTTTCTTTGAAAGTAATCGAGGCAATTAATGGCCAGGCGGTACCGCTGGCTGGCGTGACGGTAATCGACATCAATCCCGTCGGGATTGCCGCAAGGATTGGGGAAACTGACGCGCAAGGTCGCATTAATGTAAAGTACGCGCTTAAAACACCGCCTTCGGGAACTTACGCCATATACAAATTCGAAAAAAGCGGCTATAATTCACAAACGGCGGCTTTAACCAACGAAAATGCAGCCTATGGAGTCCAGTACTACCCCAACGTACCCGCAGCAGCAATAACCCTTAAAAAAGCAAGCTCGGCGACGGCAACGTGCTTCGATTCCGACGGCGGCTTTGATTTTTACAGCAAAGGAAGCATATCGGTCAACACCGACAACGGTTCCGCATACACAAATTTTGACCAGTGCTTTGATGATGGGAAAACGCTTTTGGAATACGGCTGCAAGCCGCCTGCAAGCTCTCTGGGCAACAACTACCAAAGCGTTGACGGTTACTCATACGCACAAATTTACCGCTGCCAAAACGGCTGCAGCAACGGCGCGTGCGTAAAAAACAATAGCGTTTCAACGTGCGTTGATTCGGACGGCGACAACCCCAACGTTACTGGCAGCGTAAAGCTAACTGGCGGCATTTACGAACAAACTTACGGGGCAAACGGCACCACGCTGACAGACGCTTGCAACGCGCCAACTGAAGCAACAGACCTAACGGAATGGGTGTGCATCGCTGAAGGAACAAACGCAAAAGGCAAACAGTACAAGTGCCCCAACGGTTGCAAGAACGGCGCGTGCGTAACCTCTCCAGCACCAAGTTGCACGATAACAACCGACCCCAACCCGTCAGTGCAAAACGAGAAAGTCGCAGTAGAAGTTATGGTTCGTAACTTTTACACCTATAACGCAACTTACGCTGCTGTTGATTGCGAAGGCAATAACAAAGGGCAAATAATAGCATTAAACTGCCAAAACAGGATTTGCACAGGAATGTGCTATTACCCAACAGCCGGAACGTTCGCACCCACTGCCGTAACCAACGGCCAAGTAAACTGTACTACAACCCAAACAGTAAAGCCAGCAACGTTGCGAAATGGCTTGGTGGGAGAGTGGACTTTCAACGACGGCAACGCGCTCACAGCGACGGATTCGAGCGGCAACGGCAACAACGGCGCGATCGGAGCAACGCCAGTTGACAATGGCTGCGTTAAAGGCGCGTGCCTCAAATTCAACGGAGCAAACGGCAGCGTAAAAATCACGCAATCAACAACACTGCGGCCAACCACCGTAACCGTCTCCGCCTGGGCAAAATCAGCAACACCAACGTGGAACGCTTACGGCTGGATAGTCTCAATGAGAAACGGCTACATCATACACCCCAACCTAAACGAGAAAACCGTTTCCTTCTTCTTCAACATAAACGGCTATTGGCAAGCAGCAACCGCAAATGTTCAAGACATTACCGTTTGGCACCAATACGCGATGACGTACGACGGCACAACAATAACAGCATACATAGACGGAGCCAAGGCAGCCACGCAGCAAGCACCCGGAAGAATAACTTACACAAACGCAGACGCGTATATCGGCAGCGACTCAAACATAGCCAGCCGATTCGGCAACGGCGCAATGGACGAAGTAAAAATATGGAACCGGCCGCTTTCAGCAAGCGAAATACAGCAAGTTTACTCGCAAGACCTCCAGCCGGCAAGCGGAACAACGGCTAGGGCAAGCACTACTGGCAGAGTAGTTGCGCAAACAACTGGGATAGAGCGGCTCATAGAAAACATCCTCAAGGTTCTTGGCGGCTAAAGCAGCCGCTCCGTTGCGGAAAAGCGCAACGGTTATTAAACAAAGCCCGGCCAAAGAAACTTGTAACTAATGCCCTACTGCCGATGCTCCGGACGAGCGTGGGTGCGGAAGGGTTTTTATACCCCTGAAGGGCAAAAAACAGTTGGTGCTTCAACTATGGCAAACGGTTTTGATGCTGCAATCGAGGCGCGCCTTAGCGGCGAGTCCCACATTCCGGGAACGCCTATTGAAAAGGGCAAGGCGATTTCGAAGGAAGACGAGGAATTGATGAAGTTCCTCGAGGAAAGCATGCCCAAGATTTACGTCGTCGGCAGCGGGGGCAGCGGCTGCAACACCATCAACCGCATGAGCGAAGTTGGCATTTACGGCGCCAAGCTCGTGACGATGAACACCGATGCGCAGCACCTGCTAAAAACGCACAGTGAAAAGAAGCTTCTCCTTGGGCGAAAGACAACCCGCGGCCTCGGGGCGGGCAGCAACCCGTCGGTCGGCGAGGCAGCTGCCGAGGAAAGCGCAAATGAAATCAAGCAAATGTTCGAGGGCATTGACCTGGTTTTCGTCACCTGCGGAATGGGCGGCGGGACCGGAACCGGCAGCGCGCACGTGATTGCAAAAGCAGCGAAGGACGCCGGCGCCCTCGTTGTCGGCGTGTGCACTTTGCCGTTCACTTCAGAAGGCAAGCGTCGGCGCGAAAACGCTTCAGTAGGCCTTGAGAAGCTCAAGCGCGTCGCGGACACGACAATTGCAATCCCCAACGACAAGCTTCTCTATTACGTGCCTGACTTGCCGCTCAACGCCGCCTTCAAGGCGGCTGATTTGGTGCTTACAAACGCAGTAAAGGGCATTACCGAGCTTGTGACCAAGCCGGGCCTTGTGAACCTTGACTTCGCCGACTTGCGCACGGTGCTTGAGAAAAGCGGCAGTGCAATGATTGGGCTTGGCGAAGTCCAGGGGCAGGATGTGAAAGACCGCGTACTTCAGGCGGCCGAGAAGGCGTTGAACTCGCCGTTGCTTGACCTTGACGTGCACGAGGCAGACCGCGCGCTTGTTAACATCACGGGCGGCAGCGACATGACGCTGGGCGAGGCGGAAAGCGCGGTCAACGCGATTTCCTCGCGCATTGCGTCAAACTCGCACGTCATCTGGGGCGCCACTATTGACGAGTCGCTTGAAAACAAGAGCGTGCGCGTGCTTGCAGTTCTTTCGGGAGTAAAGCAGATGGAAGGCACCGACCCGGCGCAGGAAACGGAACTCGGTCTTGAGTTCGTCGACTGAGCTTTGGGAGGCAAGGGACGAAGTGGAAGAAAATGGTTAACTTGAGCTTCAATCTGCAAACGCAGATAATCGAGCCGGTGCAGAATTTCGTCAAGCAAAGCGAGCGCGTCATCAACGTGACGCACAAGCCCTCGCCAGCGGAATTCCGCCAGATTTCCTACATCACTGCAATCGCCATGACCGTAGTCGGCGTTATTGGTTTCATCATCTCGATGGCCGCATACTACCTTAGGGCAGCCGGAATTTAAGCCAGGTTTGTTTAGTTCAAAGTATAGATGGAAGGTGGGAAAAATGTTGTTCGCTTACCGCGTCACCGCTGGGCAAGAGGCAATAGTCGCAGACTTGCTTTATGAGAAGATAAAGAAAATGCACTCGCCAGTTGCGGCGATGATAACAAGCCCCAGGCTCAAGGGCTACGTCATTGCAGAGGCGACCGACGAGCTTGAGGCCAAGCGCGTCATCACGAACGTCCCCCACGTCAAGGGCGTGTTGCACAAGCCAATGCAAATCAGCGAGATTACGGAACTGCTTGAGAGCAAGCCGGCTGAAATAAACCTCGAGAAAGGCCAGCTTGTCGAGATAGTCGCGGGGCCCTTCAAGGGCGAGAAGGCGAAAGTTGCAAGCGTCAACAAGGAGAAGGAGGAAGTCACCGTCGAGCTTGTTGAAGTCGCAGTGCCCATCCCCGTCACCATCAAGATGGGGACGATAAAGGTATTACCCCAGTGAACGAGCGGATTGCAGAATTTAAGTTAAGCCGCAGTTAGCCAGGCGGCTAGTTTACTTCCAATATGCTACCAATCAGTAAATAGCTGGAAATTAAGTAGACATCTGGAATGTTTCCCTGAACTTTTCGGTTGGCCGCAAGAGGCGCGTTGCGCCCGCCTTGTCGCTTGTTATGTAGCCGCGTTCCTTCAGCTCGTGCACGTAGGCGTAAATCTCGCCCCGGAAGTACTTTTTCAGCTCGCTTTGCAACAGCTTTCCTTTCTTTGCGATGAGCGAAAGCATCTTCGTGCCCTTGCGCGAGACGTCAACGTCCTTGCTTAACTCGGAAACGCTGCCGACGAACTCGGGCTTGACTTGCAGGCTAGCTTCCTGCGCGTTTACCACTACTTCAAGCGAGCCGCCCTTGGCATCGTACTCCCCGCGAAGCCTTTCCGCGATTTCCCTCGCTTTTCTTACGCTCGTCTTTGCAACTAGCGCAAGCTCGGCGAAGTTAAGCGGCTTGTTGCCCAGAAATAACGCGGCTTCGATGACGCGAAGAGAGTCCATTTTCTTTTGAACTTGAGGCAGGGTTTCCTGCGCAGTTTCCTTCTTCACCAGCTCGACGCCCGCAAGCTCCTTTTCCCCCTCGGCAGTTGCCTGCAAGATAGGCTGGGGATTGTCGGCGGGGTCGTCATCGTCGCAAGGGTCTTCCGGGTCGCCCGGGTCCTGCTTGACTAGCGTTGCCTCGCCGGCGCTGGCGTCGGCCTCGGGCTCAAGCTCGTCTTGCGGCAACTCGTCGTCAATCAATTCTTCTTCGGGCATTGAATGTGCATCTCCCTTCCTGTTTTGCTATTGTCTTTCCCTGCACTCGTTATTATAAACCACTCCCCGCATAATAATTTCGGCTCCAAAGCGCTATTTCAGGGCAATATGCTTTTCGGAGACTAACCGTCCATCGCAGGCTTGGCAGCATGCCGGGCGCATGATGGCCTTTTAGAAGAGTTGGTTTAATTGGTAGAGTTTCTCATCCCGCAGGAAAAGTACCTAGAGTCCGGCGTGCACAGCGGCACGAAGATGAAGCAGGGCCGCATGAAGGAGTTCATTTACAAGACGCGGGACGACGGGCTGAATGTTCTTGACCTTAAGAAGACTGACGAGCGCCTGCGGGCCGTTGCGCACTTGATTGCTACTTACGAAGCCGAGAAAGTCTACATAGTCGGCAACAAGGACAATGCGAAAAAGCCCATTGAGGAATTCTGCAAGCTCACTGGCTGCAAGCCGCTTTCCGGCCGCTTCACACCCGGACGCTTCACCAACCCTTCCCGCGCCGATTTTGTCGAACCTGCTTTCGTTCTTGTAACCGACCCGGGGGTTGACCGCCAGGCGGTGAAGGAGGCTTTCGAGGTGGGCGTGCCAATTGCCGCCTTTACGGACACGAACAACAGCTTCCGTTACCTTGACCTCGCGATTCCTGCAAACAACAAGGGCCGAAAGGCGCTTGCAATGCTTTACTGGCTGCTTGCGCGCCAGGTGCTCAAAGAACGCGGGACAATAACTACCGACGAGGAATACCCTGCGAAGCTCGAGGACTTTGAGAGCGACATTCCGGCAACCCCCTCGCGGGATGATGAGGGCGGCGGGGAAGGCGGCTTCCGCCCCAGGCGCTTTGGCGACCGGGACCGGTTCGACCGTGACCGCGGCGAGCGGCGCGGGCGCTACTAGGCACAAAAACTCAAAAGTTAGAGTCAGTAGTCGCGCTCGACCACGAAGTCAATCAGCGCCTCGACGCCGGCCTTGCCTTCGGTTGCAGGCACGTGCGCAAACTTTTTCGCGAAGTATTCCTTGGCTTCGACCGCGAATTCCTTCGCCTTTTGCTTGCAATAATCGAAGCTGCCTTTTTCGCGCATTTTTTCGAGAACTAGCTTGACGTCGTCGGCGGTCTTATCGGTACGAGGCTTGTTCATTATTGACTCCAGCTGCTCGCGCTCGCTTCCCTTGCTTTTCTTCAGCACGTGGATGAGGGCGAGAGTGCGCTTGCCTTCGTAGATGTCGCCGCCGATTTCCTTTCCGTACTTGCCTTCCTCGCCAACGAGGTTGAGTAAGTCGTCCTGGATTTGAAAACCGGTTCCAAAGAGCTTGCCGAACTTGTCGAAGGCATTTACGTCCTTGCCGGGCGCTCCAGCAATGATTGCGCCAAGGCGCAGGGGCGAAGTGGTGGTGTAGTGCGCGGTCTTTAGCTCAACTAGCTTGTAGTAGTCCTTCTCGCCTACGTCCCACTTGTTGTGGCGCACCCACGCGAGTTCAAGGGCCTGGCCCTCGACGGTGTAGGCGCAGATGCGCGCGAATTCCTCGAAGACCTTGAATGCCTTCGTTGCGCCTAAAAGGCGCTTGTTCGCGCCAAGCGTCTCCCAAGTCTTTGCAAACAGGCCGTCGCCGGCGTTGATTGCCGCTTCGATGCCGTATTGCTTGTGCAGCGTCGGCTTGCCTCGGCGCAACTCCGAGCCATCCTGTATGTCGTCGTGCACCAGAAGGAAGCAGTGCATCAGTTCCATTGCGACTCCGGTGGGGATTGCGTTTCGCTCGTCGCCGCCGAACATCTGGGTCGAAAGGAAGCACAAACCGGGGCGCAGGCGCTTGCCGCCGCGAAGCGAGTAGTCCCAAAGCATCTCGTAGTACTCGTTGATTTCAGGATACTCGTTGCTGCCACGTGCCGGAAGGAATTGCTTCAGACCCCCGTCAAGCAATACGGACTTTTGCGCAAGTACCTGCTTGATGCGTTCGTCGGCCATGTTTGTCAAAACCCGTTTAGAAAGTATTTTACGCTTGCTTGCCTTTTTTCGCAACTGCAACCGCCTGCTTTACCGGCTTCCTTGCAGTTGGCTTTAGCTGCCCGGCGAGCTTGAACTTGTAGCCATAAGCAATTGCGCCGTGCTTGTCGTCCTCGAAAATCTTGCGGAACACCATTACGACGGGCGCGTCAATCCGCATCAGCGCGGGGTTTACGTCAACTATTTGGGAAAGAACGCGCACGCCATTGTTCAACTCTATGAGGCCAAGCCAGTAAGGCGCCTCAAGCTCAAAGCCGGCTGGGGCCGCGTGCACTTGCGTGAAGCTGATGATTTTGCCCTCGCGCGGCATTCTCTTGGCAACAAGCTTTCCTTTCCTTCTGCAGGCTGGGCAGAGCTTTCTCTGCGGGAAGTAGTCGGCCCCGCAGTTCTCGCAATGGTTGCCTATTAGGGAATAGCGTTCGGATATCCGGCGCCAAATCAGGGGTAGAAGGTTTCTCATTCTTTTCACCTTAGGGCGACTTTCAGGCCGTCCCACCACGGGATTTCAGCTGCTTGTGCCTCTTGCAAAAGTTTTTTGGCCGACGGGGTCTTAAGCGCTTGCCTCGCACGCACTAGCCATTCTTCTATCGAGGAATGCGAGCGGCCGCGGTATTCAAGCGCCTGAAGCGCAAGATCCAAAAGCTCGGCATCCTTTGCTACTACCGCTGCCTTGGTCTTCTGCTCCTCGAATTCAGTGAAGAGCTTCAAATAGTCGCCGGACATTCCGGCAGGCATCCTCGCCGCCTGCTCCTTGGCAATGCGCATTTCCGCGTTCTTCTTGTCCAAATATCGCTGCTGGATTTTGTTCAAGTCACCAAGCCGCGTTTCGGGCAAGTCGTGGAATAAAAGCATCAGCGCAACGTGCTTGGAGTCAACGCCTTCCATTTCGGCAAGCGCGTAGCCGATGAGCATCGAACGGTACATGTGCTCGGCGACGCTCTCCGGGTTTTCTACTCCCGCAAGGAACCAAGCGCGCTTGACCTGCTTGAGCGCGCCTGCCTCGGACAGGAAAAGAGAAACTTCCTTTTCGCTTGCCATTTTCACTTGCCCCTCCCGAGAATGTGGACCGTAACTGTGGCGCCGCTGCCGCCGACATTGTGCGTGAGAAAATGCTTCAAGTTGTTCACCTGACGCTTTCCTGCTGCCCCGCGCAGCTGCAAATATCCCTCGACCAATTGCTTTACTCCCGTTGCGCCAACGGGGTGGCCGCAGCCCTTGAGCCCGCCGCTTGGGTTTACTGAAAGCTTGGAGTTAAGCTGCGTCTGCCCCTGCTCAACTTCCTTGCCGCCTGCGCCTTTCTTGAAAAAGCCCAAGTCCTCTATTGCGAGGATTTCGGCAATGGAAAAGCAATCGTGCACCTCGGCTGCCTGGATGTCCTTTGGCTGCAATTTCGCTTGGGCAAAAGCCTGCTTGGCCGCAACTTTTGTCGCGTTGATTTCAGTAAGCGACTTTCTCTGCGCGAGCGCGAGCGAGTCGCTTGCCTGCGCGCTTGCCAAGACTTCGACGGGCGCGTCGGTGAACTGCCTTGCCTTTTCGCTTGCGCACAAGATGACTGAGGCAGCGCCGTCGGTGATTGGCGAGCAGTCAAGAAGCTTGAGGGGAGAGGCGACGTAGCCGGAGTTCATCACGTCCGACACGGTGATTGGACGCTGGAACTGGGCAAAAGGGTTGTGCACCGCGTTTGCGTGGTTTTTCACGCTGCACATTGCCATCTGCTCTTCGGTTGTGCCGTATTCGTGCATGTGCCGCCGCGCCATCAGGGCGTAAAGCGCTGGGAAAGTCGCGCCGTTGAACAGCTCCCACTCGGCATCCCCCGCGCCTCCAAGCGCAATTGCCGCGTCTTCAGTTGTCACTTCAGTCATTTTCTCGACGCCGCCAACAGCTACCACGTCGTAGGCGCCGCTTGCGATTGCGAGGTAGGCGTTGCGGAAAGCGACGCTGCCGCTTGCGCACGCCGCCTCAAGCCGCGTGCTTGGGATTGGGTTGACGCCGAGTTGGTCGGCAATGAGCGCGCCCACGTGCTCCTGGCCTGCGAACATGCCGGGGGCCATGCACCCGCCGTAAATCGCCTCTAGCTCCGGCCCTTCGATGCCGGCGTCCTCAACTGCCTTTATGGCAGCTTCAACCGCCAGGTCGCGCAGGCTCTTTTCCCAAAGCTCGCCGAACTTCGTCATTCCCGCGCCTATGATTGAAACGTTCCTCATTTGAACCTACTCACTTTTTCCTCAATTTGCTTGCCACAACCGTTTTCTTGGTAAGCACGAACTGGGATTCAAGCCACCACAGGACGATGCCGGCTATTGAAACTAGCCCATAGAACATCGTGGAGAGTGCAGCAATGAAGACAAACTGCTTTACCGCGTCAACAATGGGCTCTTGCGCCGCGCCGGACAGGCCGATGGAAAGTGCGCTTGAGACGACGTGCATCGAAAGCCCGTAGGCCGCGCCAAGGAGGATGACTCTCCAGAACCTGCTTTCGCGGTTGCTGTTAAGGTAAGCCAATCCGATTGCGAGAACGACTCCCACCATTCCGACGAGGAAGGAACCGAACCCTGCGGTGCCGCCGCCTTCCCCCAAAACGTTCGCTCCGCTGGCACCGAAAGTGCCGGCAGCGAACTCAAGCGCTCCAATCACCGCGCCGGGAATCACCGCGTAGTCAAGCGCATTGTTTCCGGTTATCTTGAAAGCCATTTTCCCCCAAACCTCCTCTCACAAGCTCTTGATTTTCCTGCGGTGCTTTGCGTAAGTTGCGTAGTCGACGTAAACCTTGTCGCGGGCAAGCATCTCGAAAACGCTTTCGTTTGGCCGGCGGCCGGCTTCCTCAATGCGGTCGGTGACGGTGATGGCGAAAGAGTCGCTGCCGGCTCCCGAGCCGTAGCTAGTCATCAGGATGCGCTGGCCTGCCTTTGCCACGTCAAGCACGCTTGCAAGCCCAATCATCGACGCGGCGCTGTAAGTGTTGCCGAGCATTGGCGTGATGAGGCCCTGGCGGATTTTCTCCTCCGGCACGCCGAGGATTTTAGCCGCCCTGCCGGGGAACTTTCCGTTCGGCTGGTGGAAGACAACGTAGTCAAAATCAGTTACCTTATCGCCAGTTCTTTCAAGCAAGCCTTTTGTCGCGCTGACGACGTGCTTGAAGTAAGCAGGCTCCGCAGTGAAGCGGCCGCCGTGCTCGGGAAACTCCTCGTGCTGGCGGCGCCAGAAGTCAGGCGTGTCTGTTGTGAAGGAGTAAGTCGCGTCAATCAAGGCAATGCTTTCCTTCACCGGGCCGATGACGTAAGCCGCTGCACCCCCGCCTGCGCTGTACTCAAGCGCGTCACTGGGCTTTCCCTGCGCAGTATCGCTTCCAATTGCAAGGCCATAGTCAATCATTTCACTTGCAACCATTCCCATGCACGCCTGGATTGCAGTTGTGCCTGCCTTGCAGGCAAACTCGAAGTCAGCTGCAGTCAAGTTGGGCGAGGCGCCAACTGCGTCAGCAACAATAGTGGCAGATGGCTTTACTGCATAAGGCTTGCTTTCGCTGCCGACGAACACAGCGCCAATGGCCGCGGGGTCGACTTTGCCGCAGTCTATTGCAATACGGCCGGCCTCAACTGCGAAAGTAGCGCTGTCCTCGTCAAGCGCCGCAACAGCCTTTTCTGAAATGCCAAGGCCTGCTGCCACTCTGCCGCCTTCCTTTCCCCACACTTTGGCTATTTCCTCGACGCGGATGCGCATGCGCGGGACTGCCGCGCCGTAGCTGACGATGCCTGCTTTTGCGTTCATTTCCACTAACCACTAGCCGCTATATCTTTAAGAGAATTTGCAATAGTTTTTGTGCCAACCCAAGTTTAAAAGCACGTCGATAGGCTTACATTAATTCGTTGGGCGTCGAAGTAGGTTGTTGGCGGCACAGGCGTTTTTAAGTGGATTTCAAACAAATCAATTCACGGTGGTTCAGTTGAGTTCTTTTGAAGGCTTTTACAAAAAAACAATTGCCGAGCGCGTTGAAATACTAAAAAGCGCGGCGGGACTTACGGACGAGGAGTGCGCCTTGCTCAAGAAGGAAGGCGGCCTTGAGCTTGCGATGGCCGATAGGATGATCGAGAACGTCCCCGGTACGCTGCCAATGCCAATGGGGATTGCGACAAATTTTTTGATTAACGGCAAGGAATATGCCGTTCCAATGGCAATTGAGGAGCCGAGCGTAGTTGCCGCTGCAAGCAACGCGGCAAAGCTGTCGCGCGAGAAAGGCGGCTTTTCAACAAACGCGGACGAGCCGGTGATGATTGGCCAAATCCAACTTGTCGAACTAAAGGATGTTGAAAGGGCAAAAGAAAAAATAATGGCCGAAAAAAACAACCTCAACAAGTTTGCAAACGAGCTTGACCCTGCTGCCCTCGTCAAGTTCGGCGGCGGGCTGAAGGACATCGAGGCGCGCGTGCTTTCCACAGAACGCGGCAAGATGCTCATCGTCCACTTGCTGGTTGACTGCCGCGACGCGATGGGAGCGAACGCAGTGAACACGCTTGGCGAGGCACTCCCCCCAAAGCTTGAGGAGTGGAGCGGCGGCAAGGCGCGTTTGCGCATCATCAGCAACTTGGCGATTCACAGGAAAGCACGGGCTAAAGCAGTCTGGAGCAAAAAATCCTTGGAAGAAAGCACGAAGGGGGAAATGAAGGGAGAGGAAGTAGTTGAGCGCATTCTTGACGCCTACGCGTTTGCTGCGGCCGACGAGTTCCGGTGCACAACCCACAACAAGGGCATTATGAACGGAATTGACGCGGTTGTCCTGGCAACGGGCAATGCCTGGCGCGCAATCGAGGCTGGCGCGCACTCACTTGCCGCAATGGCCGGCCGCTACAAGCCGCTTACTAAATACTACAAGAACGCCGACGGCGACTTGGTGGGAGAGATTGAGCTGCCGATGGCAGTGGGCTTGGTGGGCGGGGCGACGAAAACGCACCCGATTGCCAAGATAGCAGTTAAAATATTGCAGGTTAAAACAGCTGCCGAATTGGCGCAGGTGATTGCGGCAGTTGGTCTGGCGCAGAACTTCGCGGCAATGCGCGCGCTTGCCACGACTGGAATTCAGCAAGGCCACATGAAATTGCACGCACGCAACATCGCGGTAATGGCAGGCGCGCAGGGAGACGAAATTGACGCTGTTGCGAAGAAGATGGCGGACGAGAAGAAAGTCCGCGTCGACTACGCGCAGGAATTGCTCAATACAATGAGAAAACAGGCTTGAAAAATGAAACTAGGCATAACGCGCAATCACTACGTCGTAAAACTTCCTGATGACAAAACACCGTGGGTCGTTCTCTTTCCTCCTAACCGCACCCCCCGAATCGTAGGCACCGCGCATTACCATTGGACGCAGAGAATAGACCGCCGCGATAGTGCGGTTATACCGTTAAAGGGAGTTACGAAAGATATAACGATAATTCCAGAACATACGATTAGGGGACAAGAAAGAGTTAGAGAAAAAGTGATAAGATTAGCTAGACAAGAGCTCGAAGAACCGGCTAGACAGGAGAAAAAGCGGGTTCAAAGAGCATTTACTAGCTTCTTTTTGCACAAAACGCCAGATAAACAAAAGTGAAAAAATGAGAAAACTTCTTGCCAGTGCCTCGGCGCCGCTCAAGGTAATCATCAGCGGAGAGCACGGCGTGGTGCACGGCACGCCCGCCATCACGCTTACGCTCGAGCCGTCCAACGAAGTTGACTTGTACGAGGAAGAAGGCTCGCCGCAGCTCGTGATTGAAAGCGACCGCGGACGCGTCGTGATTGACGAAAGCGGAGAAGTTGTTGGCGGAGAAAACAAGGAACATTTCCTACCACTCGCGGCAATGGTCAAATTCATGGTGCTAAAGCACCAGCTGAAGTTCAACAAGAAACTTGTCGCCGTAATTACTTCAGCGGGGGCGCCAAAAGGATTGGGGACGGGCAGCAGCATTGCCGCTGCGCTTGCAAGCGCACTCTTTCACTACGCAGGCAGGCAGCCAAGGCGCGGGGCACGGCCTGAGGAGGACGAGCTTTGGATGGCGGTGCAGGCAGCGGACGAAGTGAGTCACGGGGCGCGTCCAAGCGGAGTTGACGCAATGAGCGTCATCTGGGGCCCTACCAAGCTCGTCCGCGTAGTTGAGGGCGGGAAAGTCGCGTGGAAGTTCGAGGACCGTAACGTCGTGCTTCCGCAAGGAAGCAAGCTCATGGTTGTTGACACTTTCAAAGGCGAGCGCGCAAGCACTGGCGACATGATTAAGGTTTTTGCAAACTCGAACAAGCTCTTGAAGGAAGACGGCAGCGGAATGAAGACGCTGATGGAGCTGGGCGAAGCCGACAAGGGCAGGCTAAGGCCGTTTGAGCACGCGTTTGAGGAAATTGTTTCCCACCTGCACGAAAGCGGGGATGCGCGAAAGCTTGGGGAAGCGATGAAGAAAAACCACTTGCTTCTCTCGAAGGCAGGCGTTAGCACTGCCGAAATGGAGGAAGTGATTGCAATTGCCGAAAAGAACGGCGCATACGGTGCCAAGCTCACTGGCGCCGGCGGAAAAGGCGGGGCGGTAATCGTGCTGGCGCCTGAGAACGCAAGCGGGCTTGAAGCAGCGCTTGAAAGCGCAGGCTACAGGATTTTCGTAGGCAAACCAGTTGCGCGGGGCGCTAAGACAAAGGCACAATAACTTGTGGCGATAGTATGGTACAAACTAAGAGCGCATTCAAACCACCAAGTCTAGCGCAGGCATTAAAGGATCCGCTATTAAGACGAGCTGATCGCGCACTAGTAGACCATTATGCAATTACAATCGGCAGCGAAAAGGATAAGGAGAGGAAAGAAAATCTGCGTGCAGAACTACGAGCAAAAAGAAGACAACAGTATAAGGACTATTGCAGGCTGCTTAATGCGCGATGGTTAAATGTGCATAATCACAGCAATTCACAAATAGCTACGGAACTAAACACCACTAACGGAATAATTAGCGACTGGCTAAGCTCCCGACATTTGCCTGCAAGCCTATCCACAAGGGCTGTCGATAAACTACAGGATGTTCCGGGACTTTATTTTCTTGCGGGCGCATTTACTGGAAACGGATTTATTCATCGTGACGACCACCTATTTTTTGGCGTTGACGACAGGACGCAAGATTCAATCAATGAACGCGTAATACAACTTCTCGAAAAGCAAGGAAAGAAATACTCCCGAGGGCGCGTACATCGACTCGAGGTTTACTCCGTACCGCTAGTTCTTGCCCTAACTAGAATGACCAATGCCAAAACAAAAATCCCGCGCCAAGTATTCGAAGATAGAGAAAGAGCGCATGAATTCCTTAAAGGACTGTTTCATGCATGCGGAGGCTTTGTTGGCAGAAAAGATGCTATGGTAAGGTTAGACTGTCCATTCGCAAAAAATAGGCCGTATATTGCTGAGCAGATAGCCGTAGTGCTGTACCGGCATTTTGGAATACTTCCAACACTGAGCTTTCCCAAAAGAGGCTTACCGGCGCTGTACATTGCTCATGCACAAGATATGGAACAAGTAAATCAGTTGCAGTTACTTAACCCAAAACACCAAGACCGCTTGATTGGCCAACCCGTACGAACTGACAAGGCAAGGAATCTGGGCATTGAAGTGTCCACCTACGAGCGTGCTTTGAATCTGATGCGACTCCCACATGCAAGAAGTTGGAAAGAAATAGCCGACGCTACAGGCGTTAATGAAAGCACCGTAAGTGGATGGCAAAGCTCCGTACCGAACAGAGCCCAAGCATATGCCCGTGTCATTAATTTGGCAGTGAAACACGGAATAAGAATGCCGCTCGAGTATCCTCTAGCCTATGAACGAGCCTTCATACATTTACACAATAAAGGCAAAATCGAGGCGACGCATTATAGACGTCGTTAAAACCCAGTTGTCGTCCCTATCGCAGTGCATAAAAGCGCCTTTTGCGAATTGATTCTTATGAAGGAAATGCGCGCGACGTGCGAAGCGTCGCCCAACAACGCACTAATCAAGTACTGGGGCAAGAGGGACGAGAAGCTCTTTCTCCCCACGAATGGCAGCGTGAGCGCGGCCATGGACGAACAACTGACTACGCGCACGACTGCCGTATTCTCGCCGGAGTTCAAGGCCGACGAAATGTGGCTCGACGGAGAGAAGGCAGAAGGCGCATTCAATCGGGAAGTAACGCGCGTGCTCGACTTGGTGCGGCAGAAAGCAAAAACCAATTTGCGCGCAAGTGTTGCGTCAGTGAACAATTTTCCTGTTGCAGCCGGCTTTGCATCAAGCGCAAGCGGAGTGGCGGCACTCGTCATTGCGGCGGCAGCGGCGCTTAAGCTCAAGCTGGCGAGCCGCGACTTGAGCATCATCGCACGGCAGGGAAGCGGAAGCGCCTGCCGCTCGGTAATGGGCGGGTTTGTCGAGTGGAAGCGCGGAGTGCAGAAAAACGGCGTTGACAGCTTTGCGGTGCAGGTTGCGCCCGCGGAGCACTGGCCGGAATTCAGGTGCGTCAT